>CAMNGU010000049.1 GCA_946538525.1 uncultured Lachnospiraceae bacterium | reverse complement strand
TTCAAATATTTTTTTAGTAAGATATGTTTTAGTAAGTTACTTTTTTAGTAAAAACATCATTTAATGTCAATATAACCAATATTATTTTTTAAATCCAAAAAGATTCCAAACTGGAAGTTTATATTCCTTTATGCTACTATTTAGTATGGTCTTACAAAATTAATTATCATTCTTTTAAGGAGGAAAACCATGGAAACAAGAACGGCGCTTATCGCAATTATTGTAAAGAACAACGAATCTGTTAATTCAGTTAATACTCTGCTCCATGAGTACAGGGATTACATTATCGGAAGAATGGGAATCCCATATCACGAGAAACAGGTAAATATCATCAGTATAGCCATGGATGCACCTCAGGATGTGATCAATACATTAGCTGGAAAGATTGGCAGAATTGAGGGAGTTACCACCAAAACTGTTTATGCACCAGAGGATTAACATTTAATTAGTTAGTTTAGTGCAAAACCATACATTTCTTTTAATATATATAGCAGTTTTTTCGGATTAACAAAGCCATTAAAATGATGTATAATCATCGTACACATAAAGTATACATATTAACCAACCTGACATCGAATCAGGAATGACTCTGAATGAGACATCACCTTTTGAGATGAAAGCATGTGGTACAGAAGTAAAAATAGATTTTGATCATTAAATAGGATAACTATGCTTAGCTACTGTACTCGTGTATGTCGGGTACAGTAGTTTTTTATTTTTGATTTGATTATTTGGAGGAAAACATGGGACTAAATGATACACCTTCCGGCGAAAGACTTCGCATAAGTTTCTTTGGAAAGCGAAACAGCGGAAAGTCTAGCCTGGTAAATGCAATAACAAATCAGGAGATTTCTGTAGTATCTGATACTCTCGGAACAACAACAGATCCAGTGAATAAAGCCATGGAACTTCTCCCACTGGGACCAGTTCTCATCACTGATACTCCAGGATTTGATGATACCGGTGTCCTAGGAGAACTCCGAGTTAAGAGAACAAAACAGATACTGAACAAGACGGATATTGCGATTCTCGTAACAGATGCTACAAGAGATATGGACAGCTTGGAGCTGGAGCTTATCCAAATATTTAAAGATAAGATGATTCCATTTGTTGTGGTTAAAAACAAAATGGATCTAGCAAATGTTGACTTTAATGATAATGCAGATGCTTTGAAAACTTTTGATGATGCGCCAGTTGTTTTCACCAGTGCGCTGAATAAAACAAATATCCACGAACTGAAAGAGACTATTGGACATCTGGTTCCGGATACTGAGAATAAGATTCGCCTCATTGGTGACATTATTGAGAAAGAACAAACTGTTGTACTGGTAATCCCAATAGATGAGTCCGCTCCTAAGGGAAGACTTATCCTCCCACAGCAGCAGGCAATCAGGGACATTTTAGAAGCAGGAGCTTTTGCAGTAACTACCAGAGAAACTGAATTAGCTAGTCTCCTTACTAAAATGAACCCTAAACCAGATCTTGTTGTTACCGACAGTCAGGCATTTGCCCTGGTTAACAGTGTAACTCCAGAGGATATTCCTCTCACTTCTTTCTCCATCCTGATGGCCAGATATAAGGGATTCCTGGAAACCTCTGTCAAAGGTGCAAGAGCCATCGACACCCTGCAGGATGGTGATAAGGTTCTCATCAGCGAAGGATGTACACATCACAGACAGTGTGGAGACATCGGAACAGTTAAGCTGCCAAAATGGCTGAAGGAACGTACTGGTAAGGAGCTTCAGATTACTGCCACATCAGGCGCTGACTTCCCAGAAAATCTGGAGGACTACAAGCTGATAATTCACTGCGGTGGCTGTATGCTCAGCTCCAGAGAACTGGTATATAGAATGAAATGTGCCCTGGACGCAGGCGTTCCATTTACCAACTATGGAATCGCCATTGCATACATGAAAGGAATTTTAGATAGAGCCATAGCTCCACTGAATATAGAAGATTAATTATGAAAGAAACAAATATTACAAATAAAACTCTAATAGATAAACTGGAAAATGAGCACTCACTCTCCCATGACGAATGGTTCCTACTGCTGGACTCATTTACAGATGAAGATAGACTCTATACTGCTGAAAAAGCCCGTGCTATAGCAGATAAGATTTATGGTAAAGATGTTTTTATTAGAGGAATCGTAGAATTCTCCAACATCTGTAAACAGGACTGCTACTACTGCGGACTTCGCTGTGGAAATGCAAAACTGGAGAGATACAGACTCAGCGAAGAAGATATTCTGAACTGTTGCGAAGACGGATACAAATATGGATTCAGAACCTTTGTACTCCAAAGCGGTGAGGATCCATTTTACGATACCGAAATGATATGCCGAATCGTAACTAGATTGAAGAAGGATTATCCTGACTGCGCTGTAACTCTTTCTATTGGAGAGAAATCCTACGAAGATTATGAAGCATTTCGAAAGGCTGGTGCGGACAGATATCTGCTCCGTCACGAGACAGCAAATGAAGAGCATTACGGTAAGCTGCATCCGGCAACAATGTCCTGGAAGAATCGTATGAGATGTCTGGACGACCTGAAAGCTCTGGGCTACCAGACTGGATGCGGTATCATGATCGGTTCACCTGGTCAGACCACCGAATGTATCGTGGACGACATGCTATACATGCAGGAGTTTAAGCCGGAGATGATCGGACTTGGTCCATTTCTCCCTCACTCAGATACTCCATTTAAGGACGAGCCAAAGGGTTCCTATGAGATGACTCTCTTCCTTATAAGTCTCTGCAGACTAATGCTCCCTAATGTACTGCTTCCTGCCACAACTGCTCTTGGAACAATTAAACCAAACGGCCGGGAACAGGGAATACTTGCTGGAGCAAATGTAATAATGCCAAATCTTTCACCAGTAAAGGTTAGAGATAAATATATGCTCTACGATAACAAAATATGTACTGGTGATACTTCCTCTGAATGTAGAGGATGCATCGAAAAAAGAATGGAATTCATTGGATATAATGTGGTCATCTCCAGAGGCGACCATAAATCATAAATTATTTGGAAATCGCTTAAAAAGGAACATACTATGATCAAATTTGCAATATATGGAAAAGGTGGAATAGGTAAGTCAACACTGTCTTCAAATCTAAGCGCTGCATTTGCCAAGCGTGGACTTACTGTGATGCAAATAGGATGTGATCCAAAAGCCGACTCCACCTCACTTCTCTGCCCTAAGGAAAAGATTACAACTGTACTTGATCTGGTGCGAAGTGGCAAACCATTTACACTTCAAGATATGGTTAAGGAAAGCACAGCCGGAGTTCTCTGCGTGGAAGCAGGCGGACCGGTTCCTGGACTGGGATGTGCTGGTCGTGGAATCATTAACGCTCTTGAATCACTGGAAAATAAGGGAGCCTATGAAGTTTATAAACCAGATGTGGTCATCTACGATGTACTGGGAGATGTGGTCTGTGGAGGCTTCACCATGCCAATGCGTAAAGGATATGCCGACAAGGTTTATATAGTTACTTCCGGCGAGAAAATGGCAATCTATGCAGCTGCCAATATTGCAATGGCCATTGATAACTTCAAGAAGCGAGACTATGCAAAGTTGGGTGGAATCATCCTTAACTGTCGAGGCGTAGAAAATGAAGAAGAAAATGCTACTACCCTCGCCAAGGATTTTGAGACAAATGTGGCCGCTATCATTCCTCGCAGCCCACTCTTCGAAAAAGCTGAAGCTGCTGGAAAGACAGTTGTTGAAATGTTCCCAGACAGTGATATTTGCGAAAAACTGCTTAAACTGGCTGACAGAATTGTAGCTGATTTTGAAAAATAGATGCTCACATTTCCAAAGTGAAATGTGAAAGCATGAGGATATAAAATGATCAAATCTCTTAGTACCAATGAAAACAGAATACCAGAACCAGTTAAACTGGCTGAAATAGATTTTCCAAATCCATTTTACGAAGGGCTGCAGTATAACGCCCCTGCCCGTGGTGTATGGAATATAGTTCATACAGGAATGCTGATTCCTGAATCACATCAGGTCTATGTCTGTGCTCAGGGATGTCTGCGTGGTGTAATCCTCACTGCTGCAGAGATGAATGACATGGAAAGAATGTCCTGGGTCGCTCTTCGTGAAAGCGACATGTGGAACGGTGAGATGGAAAAAAGAGTCATCGACGGAACTGCTCATATAGTAGAAAAGCTTAAAGAAGATGTGGCCGCAAATAGTTCAAGAAAGATGCCCCGCTGCATACTCATTTATCTAAGCTGCATGCATATGTTTGAAGGCTGTGATTTCCAGATGATAACTGATGAGCTGTCGGAAATATATCCTGACATCGACTTTGTTGAATGCTACATGATTCCTACCATGAGAAAAACCATGTCCCCAGATGCAATGATGAAGCTGAGTCTATATGAGGCAGTGAAGAATCAGGAGAAACAGGACGACCTGGTAGCTCTAGTTGGAAGCAATCTGCCATTTGATAAAGAGTCAGATGTAGCCACCCTTATCCAAATGTCAGGAAAAAGGATTTGGGATATTGCCGACTGTGAGAATTATGAAGAATATCTAAAGCTGGGAAGTGCACTTCTTACCATCTCATATCTCGCAGTTGCTGATGCTTCCTGCAAACAGATGGCAAGACGTCTGGAACAGAAATGGCTTCGAATGCTGATAAATTTTGATGAGAAGAAGTTAAAGGATAATCTCACCATGCTGGGAGAAGAACTGGGACTCAGTAGCTCCGCTGTTAATAGCTTTATAGAAAAGTCCCAAGGCGAAGCATATGCTTCTCTGGATAAAGCTCACGAGATTATAGGAGATACTCCTATTGCGGTGGATTATACCGCATTTCCTTATATTATCGAACTATCTGAACTTCTCACTAAACATGGTTTCAATGTTACAAGCCTTTACAGTGATGGATTCCCTGCAGATGAGCAGGATGCATACGAAAGACTTAAGGAAGTAAAGCCAGATATTAAGGTATATCCTACAAATGAACCTGCTATGCGATTTGCTGTGGCTAATGATAATACGGATAATCCAGATAATTCGAATAATCCAGAAAATCAGGATACCCAAATCACTCTGGCAATTGGACAAAAAGCAGCTTACTTCACTAACACTTCCCACTTCGTTGACATTGTTGAAGGTGGTGGAATGTATGGATATTCAGCAATCAAGAAGCTTTCTGATATGATGATCGATGCTTTCCAGAAGGAAAAGGATACCAAAAAAGTTATCAGTCACAAGGGCTGGGGCTGTTCCAGCTGCCTGTAAAAACAAAGCTAAGTGACAAAATATTGAACCTAACAAATTATTTGAGGATTATATATGAATCAAACTGCAAAAATAATTTCAATATATACTGCAGATACTTCTGGTTTCTGCTCTGCCCTTTTTGAATATGGTGGCATGACAGTTATCCACGATGCATCCGGATGTAACTCAACCTATACAACCCACGACGAACCAAGATGGTACGACATGGATAGCATGATGTACATTTCTGGACTAACAGAAAATGATGCTGTCATGGGAAATGACGAAAAGTTTGTTACCGACCTCTGTCTTGCTGCTAAAGAGCTGAACCCAAAGTTCATTGCCATCTGCGCTTCTGCTCTTCCAGCCATGGTAGGAGTCGATATGGAAGCGATTGCCTATGAAGTGGAAACAGAAACAGGCATTCCAACTTTCGAAGTTAAAACAAATGCTATGCAAAGCTATATTACTGGCGCAGGAAATGCATTTGTTGAGCTGGCAAAGAGATTCACTGAACCAAGTAAAAGATTAAATGAAAATTCAGATAAAAATATTATTAACCCTAAAAATATTATTACCCTTAAGGTAAATATACTTGGCTTAACTCCTCTGGATTTTCCGCTCCATGGAACCACTGAAGCAATTCAAAACTGGCTTGAGGCAAATGGGTTCATAGCAAATTCCTTTGTTGGAATGCACCACACTAAGGCAGATCATTTAGAAGAAATAAAGAGACTTGCGGATGCAGATGTCAGCCTGGTGGTTTCCTCCATCGGTATGCCAGTCGCAAAATATCTCTATGAAGAATATGGTATCCCATATGTGATCGGAACACCTTATGGAGATAAATTTTCTAAGCTATTGATACAAGCTCTAAAAAAGGCTGCAAAAAAGGTCGCAAAAAAGGCTACAGAAAAGTCTACAGAAAGTAGTGAAAATATAAATGCAATTTTAGCAAATAACAATAATGCTGAAGCAGCAAATAAAAACATAGTAATTATTGGAGAAAGCGTACTATCTGCTTCTCTTGCAACTGCCATCTATCAGGAATTTGGTCTTCCAGTCCAGGTTTTAGAGAGCGTGGGAGATGGAGAACTGTCCGTTCTTGATGACAGCAAAGACCTATCCTGCACCGAAGAAGATGAACTGGAAATGGAGATTAAGAAAGCTGATATTGTCATCGCTGACCCACTCTTCGAGCCAATCTGCAAGGGCAAACATTTTATCCGACTTCCTCATGCAGCATTTTCAGGAAGATGCTTCACCAAGGAGGAGTTTCAGCTGATAAATGTACCTCTTGCTGATACAAAGCTGGGTAAGCAAATATTAGAATACTAGAATATTTAATAATACGATAATTAATAATGGACTAAATAGAAAAGGAAAAACATTATGATAAAAATCGCAATTTACGGTAAGGGAGGAATTGGAAAATCAACTGTAACCTCCAACCTCTCCGCAGCACTTGCCTCACTTGGAAAAAGAGTTATTCAGATTGGATGTGACCCAAAAGCAGATTCTACTGCTAATCTTCTAAATGGAGATCCTGTTATGCCGGTAATGAATTACATGCGTGAACATGACGAGGAACCAACTTCTCTGGATCAGATTTCCAAAGAAGGCTTCGGAGGCGTACTTTGTATAGAAACTGGCGGTCCCACACCAGGACTTGGATGTGCCGGTCGAGGTATCATCACAACATTTTCACTTCTGGAAGAACTAGAGCTTTTTAAATCCTTTAAGCCAGATGCAGTTCTCTACGATGTACTGGGAGATGTAGTATGCGGTGGGTTTGCTGCTCCTATCAGAGAAGGCTATGCAGACAAAGTTCTAATTGTTACTTCTGGTGAGAAAATGGCACTCTATGCTGCCAACAATATCAATACTGCAGTTAAAAACTTTGAAGATAGAAGCTACGCCAAGGTTCGCGGCATCGTCATGAACCGCCGTGCAGTTGAAGGTGAGGAAGAAAAGGTCCGTGCTTTTGCAGAAAAGTCAGGACTTGAGATTGTCGCTGACATTCCTCGTACCAACGATATCATTCATTATGAAGATATGGGGAAAACAGTTATCGAAGGCGATTCAACTCTAGAAGTAAGTCAAAGATTCCTTGATCTGGCGAAGCTATTAATTGCTGAAGATACCCAGGATTAAAGATAGGTTAAATCCTGTATCAAGCAAAATATCAAGCAAAATAAAAAATAATCATAAATATAAATCGATAGGGAAATATGAAAAACGCATTTTATAAAACAACTAAAGAATTAGCAGAGCTGGGACTTGCCGGACTTCCTGGTGAAATGAAGAGTTCAGATCATCTTATCTACAGCTCTCCTGCCACACTGGCCTTTAACTCCCCAGGAGCAAAAGGATTCGGAGTGAAGCGTGCAGGACTGGCAGTGCCTGACTCTATCATGCTTTTAGTTTCTCCAGGCTGCTGCGGAAGAAACACATCTCTCTTTAGAACCTCTCCGGAATATAAGAATAAATTCTTTTTCCAACTGCTGGACGATACTGATATCGTAACCGGAAGGCATCTCACTAAGATACCACAGGCCGCTGAAGAAATGCTGACTGTGTATCGAAGCAGAGCTGCAGAAATGGATTCTCACAAGAAGCCGATGGAGGAATATAACCCATCTGCAATAATGATCTGTATAACCTGCGTAGATGCACTTCTTGGAACAGATATGGAAAGAGTTTGCCGTAAAGTTACTGATAAAACCGGTATACCTGCAGTGGCATGTTATATGTATGCACTGACTCGTGAGAAAAGACTTCCACCAATGGCTGCAGTTAGAACAAGTGTTTACTCTCTTCTGGAAAAACAGGAAAAACGAAACTCTGCAGATATGAATATTCTCGGATACTTTACTCCACTCTTTGACAGTTCGGAGTTATATCCACTTATGAAATCCATTGGAATAAAAAACATCCGAGAACTATCTCGCTGCAATAATATTGAAGAATACCACGAACTTTCAAAAGCGAATTTCAACCTTGTGCTTAACCCTGAAGCAAGAGCTGCCGCACAGGATATACAAGACAGGCTGGGAATACCATTTATCGAGCTCCTAAGACTATATCGAATCGATAAAATACATAATCAATATAAGCTTTTAGGCCAGGCTCTGGGTGCTGAACTTAAGGATGAAGAATACTTTGAAAACGCTCGAAAAACTATAGATTCCTTTAAAGAAAAATATGGCCATCTGACCTTCTCTGTTGGAGAGATCCAAAATGGTGACTCCATCGAAATGGCTCTCATGCTTGCAGAGGAAGGATTTACTGTTAAAGAAATCTTCGCAACAGTTGGAGAACTGAACTTTAGATTTTTGAAGCGTTTGGCTGAAATCAGTCCTGACACAAAAGTTTATTCAAACCTCTCTCCAACCATGATGCACTACTCAAATGAGTCGCTGAATATATGTATTGGTTCAGATGCTATGTATTACCACCCTGGCACTCCAGGAGTTGAATGGTGCGATGAGAAGCAACCATTTGGATATGATGGCGTAATCAAATTATTTGAAGAATTAGATAAATCACTCAGTAAATAAAGATGATAAAACTTTTAGTAAATATATAAGGATAAATCATGAAAAAACTTCTGAAATACTTATCTCCCTTCGCCCCTGACCAATCAGGTGCCTGTGGAGTTCTATATGAATTAGGCGGTTTGATAGTTATCTGTGATGCAGGTGGCTGTGCCGGAAATATCTGTGGTTTCGATGAACCAAGATGGTTCACCAAACGAAGCGCAGTCTTTAGTGCTGGTCTTCGTGACATGGATGCTATTATGGGCCGTGATGACAAATTAATTGAAAAGCTGGCAAAGGCTCAGGAAAGTCTAAATGGCGAATTCAGCGCCGTCGTTGGAACTCCTGTTCCTGCAGTAATCGCAACAGACATGAAGGCACTGAAACGAATGGCTGAAAAAAAGCTAAATGTTCCTTGCCTGGCAATCTACTGCGACGGAACTAAATACTACGATGTAGGTGAAGAGGAAGCCTGGATACAACTTTTTAAAGAATTTGTTCCTAAAGACCCTAACACTGAAGGATCCGACTCTATTAGCAACAAAAATAATAATAGTATCTCTGAGTCTGACCCTTTTGATATCTCAAAAACTGACAATATCGAGAAGGTCAGACATAATATAGGTATCATTGGTGCCACTCCTCTGGAAACTGGCTACGCAGATGAAAAGCTTCTCAAGGACGCATGTGCAAAATATAGAATCGACTCTCCTATTATTTTCGGTATCTGCTCCGACCAAAATGGATTAGATGAGATTAGAAATGTACCTTACACCTGTAAAAAGAATTTGGTTGTCAGCCCAGCTGGACTGAAAGCTGCAAAATATTTAGAAGATAACTTTAATATTCCGTATGAAGTTGCATTTCCATTTATCCCAGATGAGGTCGTTACAAAGGCAAATGATATTGATATAGCTACTTCAAAAGTACTTATAATTCATACTCAATTTGCTGCTAACGAGCTTCGAAATATTATGGAAAAAAATGCCGCTGGCAAATCAGATAATAAAAAAGACTCAAGCTTTTTAAATCAAGCTGACAATATAGACTGCGCAACATTTTTCATGCAGGCAGATGAATACACTAAGCCAGGAGATTTTCATCTTTCAGGTGAGGATGATCTATGGGAAGTTGCTCAGTCAGGCAAATATGATGTGGTAATTGCGGATGGTGATATGGAAAACCTCTTTAGAGCCGCAGGCTTTGAAGGAACATTTATTAACTATTCCCATTTCGCTATCTCAGGAAATATGAACGATAACTCAGTTATGTTTTTCGACTGATTTAATCATATATTCCTACACTATATGACATACTACAACTTTAAAACAATTAATAAGGAGTTAAAATCTTGCTTACACATAAGATCAAAGTATACGGTATCGTGCAGGGCGTTGGATTCCGCCCATTTGTAAGTCGCGTATGCCTGGACAATAGAATATTCGGCACAGTGGCCAACCGCGGATCTTATGTTGAGATTTTCGCTCAGGGAGAAAATGTACCTGCCCTCTATGAGGCGCTAAAACATACACCTCCTGACAGGGCCGTAATCCTAAATGTCATCAGTAAGGAAATTGATATGGAGCCATTTTCATCTTTCGAAATAATAGAAAGTGAAAAAGATTCCGGTGACATTTTCATATCTCCTGATATCGCCATTTGCGAGGAATGTAAGAAGGAACTTTTTGATAAAAATAACCGCCGTTACATGCATCCATTTATTAACTGTACTAACTGTGGTCCAAGACTTACAATCCTGGATTCCATGCCTTATGACAGAGAACGCACAAGCATGAAGGAATTTCCTATGTGCCCTGAGTGCGAATATGAATATACTCATCCAGAGACAAGGCGTTACGATGCCCAGCCAGTGTGCTGCCCAAATTGTGGTCCCGTAGTTTATGCATTTGACCCTAAGGCTGTAAATGCTGAAGATATAACAAACGCGCTTAAGGAATTTAATAATTCAAAGGCTTTAAGTAATTCAAAAAATCTAAGCTGCTCTAGTAATACAGACTCCTCTGCCATCAGCATTGGCAACTCCGCTATTACCGCTGCAAGGCGTTCAATTGTTGAAGGAAAAATCGTTGCCATCAAAGGTATAGGCGGCTTCCACCTCTGCTGCGACGCTAAAAATGAGGAAGCAGTTGCAAGACTTAGGATGCTTAAGAATAGGCCAATGAAACCATTTGCAGTAATGATGAAGGATGTTGAAACCGCTGAAAGAGAATGCGTTATTCCTGACTCAGAAGTCATGGAACTACTTACCGGTCACCAGAAACCTATCATTCTCCTGGAGAAAAAGGAAACATCTGCCCTGGCCAAGTCCGTATCGCCAGATAATCCAAATGTGGGAGTTATGCTTCCTTACACACCGGTTCATTTACTTCTCTTCCAATATGAGGATGAATACGAAGTATCGGACTGTCTCATTATGACAAGCGCAAACGCATCTGGCGCGCCAATATGCCGTACAGATGAGGACGCCATAAATGAGATAGCAACATTTACCGACCTAGTACTTTCAAACAACCGAACAATTCGTACCAGAGCTGATGATACAGTCACCGACTTCTATAACGGAAAACCTTACATGATTAGAAGATCCAGAGGATTTGCCCCTCTTCCAATCATGATAAATGCTTTTGAGGATTCAGATAATTCTACAAAATCCGTTTTAGCTATTGGCGGTGAACTGAAAAATACCTTCTGCATCGCAAAGGATAATCTTCTATACCCTTCTGCTTATGTAGGAGATATGGCCGATATTAGAACCGTAAATGCGCTGGAGGAATCCATAACCAGAATGGAAGAACTCCTGGAAACAAAGCCAAATATAGTTGTAGCAGACCTTCATCCGAAGTATAATACTACTGCTGTCGCTGAATCTTTAGGACTACCCGTTCTCAAAATTCAGCACCACTATGCGCATATACTTTCCTGCATGGCAGAAAATGATTATCTGGATGAAGTAATTGGAGTATCCTTTGACGGAACCGGTTATGGAACCGACGGAACAATCTGGGGAGGCGAATACCTTAGATGCAGCACCACCGGTTTTGAAAGACTGGGACATATAACTCCATTTATCCAAAGTGGTGGTGACCTATCCTCCAAAGAAGGATGGCGAATCGCAACTTCCATACTTGGAGACTTTGCTGGAAATTGGAAGGACGAAAATTCCAGCTATAAATATAATTACACCGATGACAGCTTCGATACATACCAGCTCAGAGCCTTCGATAAAGCGGTCATCACAGAAGAACTAGGGCTATGTTCCGGCATGGAATATGACATGCTTTCCAACATGGCAAGAACCGGAATCAACAGTATAACTTCAACAAGTGCAGGACGACTATTTGATGCCGTGAGCGCAGTTCTCGGAATCAGGCGTTCATCCACATTTGAAGGTGAAGCAGCTACTGCTTTAATGTTTGAAGCTAAGAGATATGCCAAAGAAAAAGGTGCGCTCTACCTGAGCAGTTTCAGCGATATTCCTTGGCTAACTAAGAGTTTTGATGACACAAGTGCCCTGGTTAGATACATTGCAAATGAAAAGCTAAATGGACAGCCTTCCCATAAACTGGCAATGCTATTCCATATGAAACTGGCAGAAATAATTACAGATAAGGTTACATATTTTAGCAAGGAAACAGGCATAAGAACCGCAGCTCTTTCTGGTGGCGTATTCCAAAATACACTTCTTCTGGAATTTGTGGAAACACTTCTGGCAAAGCAGGAAATTCAGGTACTTCGCCATAGCCTGATACCACCAAACGATGGTGGAATCTGTGTTGGTCAAGCCCTGGCCGGACTTACTCACCTTGCAGAGAAATGTAGTGATAAGATTTAACTGTATTAACATAGGAGTTACATTTTGAATAATATATCAATTGCTGACGAAACCCTTAGAATAACTAAAGAAAGAAAATATACATTCAACGGACAAGAGGTTTGCCTTCCGGATATAGATTTTGCGGATGTGATTGTAATAAGTCCCGACGATGGAGCGACATTACAGCAACAGGACTTTTCAGCACAAAAGGGAAATGATTTCTGTAAGATAAACATTATCAATGCAGACTCATTTCAAGCCGGACGATTATACGAAAATGCGCTTGTTATGAACTTTGCAAATGCTCATAATCCAGGTGGTGGATTCCGGCTGGGCGCCAACGCCCAGGAGGAAGCTCTGTGCAGATGCAGTACTCTGTACTCTTCTATCACCTCTAAGGCCGCTTCAAAAATGTATATATATAACAACACCCATCCAAGCAAAGTCGAATCCGACTATATGCTTATCTCTCCAAATGTTGTTGTTTTTAGAGATGAGCACTATGAATTTCTGGAAAATCCAGTGGTCATGGGAGTTGTAACTGTTCCAGCACCTAACAGATATGGAGCAGCACTTCTGGCAAGCAGCAAACTGATAGAAGAAACATTTATCCGGCGAATCAGAATAATGCTGGCAGCTGCCGCTAAGTATGGTTACAAAGATCTAGTGCTGGGAGCCTGGGGCTGCGGTGCATTTGGAAATAAACCTAATGATGTTGCCAGATATTTTAAACAGATTATTTTTGACGAAGAATATGGCAAATGCTTTGACGAGATATGTTTCGCCATTTATGGAAAAGAAAAGGGCAACAACATAACTTCATTTAGAAAAGTATTTGAAAGATAAATCATATAACCAAAATATGCCATATTAAGCAAAATAATGCATAAAAAAAATAAAAAATATAAACCATATAAAGCAAATAATTCCAAGATAAAGACTAAGCTCTATGTCGAGGAAACCTATAGAAATGGAGGAACAAACAATGTGTGTAGGACTTGCAGCAAGAGTTGTAAATGTTAAAGATGGTACAGCAGTTATTGATGCTGGTGGTGCAAAGCGAGATGTAAGCGCTGAGCTTTTAGAAGATCTTGAACCAGGGGATTATGTTATGGTTCATGCAGGAGTTGCTATTGCAAAGATTACAGCTGATGACGAAACAGAATCAGAAGGCGTAATGGCTGGACTTCCAACTCATGCCAAAAACGACTAATTCAAATAATATAAAAAAGGAAAACATTATGAATCAAGTTATAGAAAATGCCCGTGAGATAATCACTGGCTACGACGGTCCAAAACTCCGTATTATGGAGGTTTGTGGAACCCATACTCATGAGATATTCCGTCTCGGAATTAGAAGTCTTCTACCAGAGAACATCGACCTTATATCCGGTCCAGGATGTCCGGTCTGCGTTACTCCGGTGGGCTACATTGATGAAGCAATCTATCTTGCTCTCGAAAAGAAATGCGTAATTTGCACATTTGGAGATCTTATCAAGGTTCCTGGAACCAAAATGAGTCTGGCGGGCGCCAGAACCGAAGGCGCAGATGTGCGTCCGGTTTATTCTCCTGATGACGCAGTTGAGCTGGCAAGAGAAACTTCTAAACAAGTGGTATTCCTGGCAGTTGGATTCGAAACCACAACCCCTTCTGCATGTATAGCTGTAAAAAAAGCTCAGAGGCTTGGCCTTACAAACTTCTCAATCCTTACAGCCAATAAAACCATGCCAAATGCATATGCACAGCTGAAAGGTAGTGCAGACGCATTTCTCTATCCAGGACATGTAAATGCCATCACAGGAAATGAGATCTGCAAAAAACTGAAAGAAGAAGGCGTTTCAGGTGTTGTTGCCGGATTTACAGCCAATGAACTGATGACAGCTCTGGCAGTAACTATCGAGCTTTCCAAAAAGGGCGAACCATTCTTTGAAAACTGCTACCCAAGAGTTGTAAAAGACGAAGGAAATCCTGCTGCTCAAAAGCTGGTTGATACAGTTATGGAGCCGTGCGATTCTGAATGGCGCGGTCTGGGTATCATTCCTATGTCCGGTATGAAACTTCGAGGCGAATACAGCGACTTCGACGCTCGTGTAAAGCATAATGTTCCAACTATTGAAGGAAAGTCTAATCCAGCCTGCAGATGTCCAGAAATACTTCAGGGACACTGCAAACCAACAGACTGTCCACTTTTCGGAAAGGTTTGCAATCCTATACATCCTGTAGGTGCCTGCATGGTTTCCGACGAGGGAGCTTGTGCCGCTTACTATCACTACGGTTCATCTATCGGTGTAGAAATATAATAGCCCAAATATATGAGAATCGTTTGAAAAAAATAACTCACATTATTTGAGAAGCATTTGAAAAACAACTCACTAAATTAGGTGATTATTTGAAAAAACTCACATTATTTGAGAATCATAATAACTCAAAAATATATAAGAAACAATTAGGAGAAAATACGTCATGGAAGACAAGATAACACTTGCTCATGGCTCTGGCGGTGTACAGACAAATGAGCTCATCAATAGCATTTTCAAGAAACATTTTGATAACCCATACCTTACTGCTGACGACGCTGCAGTACTGGATATTCCAGCTGGTCAGCTAGCTATGTCCACAGATGGATTTATCGTTTCACCTTACGAATTCCCAGGAGGAAACATTGGAAAGCTGTCTATCTGCGGAACCGTAAATGATATCGCATGCATGGGCGCTAAGCCGGAATATCTTACCTGTGCTATGGTTATCGAAGAAGGATTCCCGGTAGCAAAGCTGGATGAAATCGCAGCTGCTATGGCAAAGACAGCCAAGGAAGCCGGCGTAAATCTGGTTGCTGGTGACACAAAGGTTGCTGGTAAAGGGCAGGTTGATCAAATATTCATCACAACCACAGGAATTGGCCGTATAATCGACGGAGCTAGCACATCAGGAGCATTTGCCAAGCCAGGGGACAAGATCATAGTAACTGGTGATATTGGAAGACACGGTTGCACAATACTGCTGGCGAGAAATGATTTCAAGATTGATGCAGATGTAACCAGCGACTGCGCTCCACTTGCTAAAAATGTGGAAGCTATGCTAAATGCAACAAAGGATATTCATGTAATCCGTGATGCAACTCGTGGTGGTGTAGGAACAGTTCTTTACGAAATCGCTGCTGAAAGTAATGTTGGTATCTCTCTTGACCAGGAAAGTATTCCAGTTGCCGATGGCGTTCGTGGAGTATGTGGAATGCTGGGACTTGAACCACTCTATCTGGCATGTGAAGGAAGACTGGTTGTATTTGCTCCTGCTTCTGAAGCTGACAAAATTCTTGAAGCTCTTAGAGCTTGTCCAAACTCAGAAGGAGCCTGCATCATCGGTGAAGTAACAGAAGATAATAAAGGTAAGGTTGTAGTCAATACTGCTGTAGGAGCTAAGACAATGCTCTCACGCCCAACTGGAGAACTACTTCCAAGAATCTGCTAATATATTACATTAAATAGCTCTACTAAAAAAACATTCGGAAAATCTTCAAACGCATAATAGCTATAGCATTTAGCAAATGCGAATCAAGAATTATCCGAATGTTTTTTTATTTGAAAATACAAAACGAATTTTTATATATGTTTTTTTATATACATATTTTTATATACAAAATGTTCTAAACGAATTTTATATTATATTAGTTTTGAGGAAATACTTAATTCTAGCTATATCTTAAAAGAATCTCTGCCAACCCATCATGGTCATTATCGGTCTCTGTTACAATATCTGCTTCCTGCTGAACATTTTCAGGTGCATTTATCATTGCAACACCAACTCCGGCAGCCTTTATCATAGAGATATCATTTTCTCCGTCACCTGCTGCGATAACATTTTCCTCTTTTATCCCTAACATATCGCGAAGTCTGATCAATGCATTTCCTTTACCAGAACTCTTAGGAATCAACTCCAGATAGTATGCATTAGAATACATAGAATCCAACACATCAGAATACTTTTCCAGCACGGCCCTCCGAAATCTGTCCTGTTTCTCATGATCATGCAGCTCGATACAAATAATCTTGCATGGTGGAACATCCACAAATGGCATTATATCCTCTGCCACAATTAACGGAGTCTTTATAACTCTGCGATAGAATTCCACACACTCATTATATTTCTCCGTCAAAATAAAATGATCATTATAGGTGTGGACATGAAGTCCATAATCTTTAGCCATTTCCAATAGTTCTGGGACAAGCTTGATTGGAATCCCCTCTCTATAGACCGTCTTCCCTTTATCCACATCGAAAATCTGGCCCCCATTATAGGCAATCACATAACTGTCTTTAATATCCAGCCCGAGTCCATTATAGACTGAAAGCGCACTATTAATATCACGACCAGTACAGATTGCGAATTTATTTCCTGCCTCTATAAATTTCTTCAGGGCTTCTTTCGTTTTAGGAGAAACTTTTTTATCACTTGTAAGTAAAGTTCCGTCAAGATCAGATACAAAAATATGTTGATTCATTTTATGTCTTTCCATTTAGTATATTTTTAACTTACTACTTATTCTTAGGAGTTTTTTCTTCTTTCTTTCTAATGAAATTATCATAGCTATTAGTCAGCCTGAAACTTCCATTTACCAAGAAATTCATTGCCTTAGTCCCTTTATGTACCGAATGAGTCTTACCCTTCATTGTAAGTGAAACTATAAGAGCGACAATAAGTGAAACAACGCCTGTTCCTATCACCCCTCCTGAAGATACAGTACCGCTTGCCAACAGGACAATCCCCAACAGAGCAGCCCAAAGCCCAAATAACACTCCAAATAAAATGCCATAGAATTTCCCCTTACTATAAGGAACATCGCCAACAAGTTTTCCTGTCTGACCATTCATAGCAAATGTATACTTGTTTCCATTCCACATAGTATTTAGGAGCCAAACGGGATAAAGGGCATACTTATAAGTACTGCTGGTCTTCTTAAATGAATTACTTCTATCATGAACAGCATCATAATCCCTAACCTGTCCCCTAAGAAGCTCCAATGAAGTATTTTTCATTCTCTCATCCGCTCTAGGCTGACACTCCTGAGCAGTTATATCATATCTATTTGCAAGATATCCAGCCATGTAAGCGGAACTATATGGAACTGCTGCACTTACATCATAAGGCTCGATGGAATCCATAAGATTATCATTCATCTGCTTTGATGCATCAGCAGGTACATTTTGAAATGCCATATCTCCATCACGATATACATCAAAATAACTAGTTTCCTTGTAGTTATAATTAGCATCCGAATGCCTCTTAATCTTCTCACATTCATAGTTTCCGCTGGCATGTACATTTGCGTCAAAAAGCCAGAAAGGAACATATACTCCTTTAACCTCACTTATATGATTGCCAGCTTTAAATGCACTAGGTGCAAGCTTAATCTGATTAACATGATTTCGAAGCTGCTGTTCTGCCGCCTTCTTATCAAGTTTAAATGGAATAACCAGATCAGGTTTTAGAGATCCAGAAAACTTGCTAGAAATAACGATAGGATTATCACAGTAAGGACATTTCGTAGAAGCCATAGTCTCATCACCAACTACTTCACCACCACAGTTTTTGCACTCGTAAACCACAAGTCCTTCACCATGTACATCCCACTCATCCTTCTTAGCCTCATACTGAACCTCTCCAGATGAAGCTACTGAAGTATCGAATTCAGAAACCTCAAATTCACTTCCGCAGGAAGTACAGATTAGCTTTTGTTTTGCACTGTCAAATTGAAGAGTTCCTCCACAGCTACTACATTTATAATTAGTAATCTCTGCCATAGTACCCCCTTACAAAGATACTCCTATTCCATTAAATATCATATTTGCATCATTTCTATCAATGTAAACAGCTTCATTATTTGCAAGCTCAACCTTGAACAAAATATTGTCTGCCTGACTAATAGCAACAATACAATTAACATTGATAATATACTCCCCAATCATTCCCTTACGATTTATAACTTTAATAAACATACCTTTCTCCTTTCTTGCTTCATTTAATTAAATCATTTCGATCAATTAAATGTATTTATAAGTTTTTTCTT
>CAMNGU010000048.1 GCA_946538525.1 uncultured Lachnospiraceae bacterium | reverse complement strand
AGAATAATAAAGAAGATTTAAATAATAGTATAGAAGAAAATGATTCTTATGCTAGTAGTAAAGATGAGACAGAAAAGAATGGTACAAAAATTAATGGTGATGAAAACGATTCTGACCAAAATACGATAGGCGAAGATAAAAATCATGATGTTACAGAAGAATCCTCCATGCCAGTTTTATCAGTAGACGATGTGACAGTAAAAGCTGGGGACACAAATGTAAAAGTATGTGTAAATATTGAAAATAATCCTGGAATATTAGGGATGAGTTTTTCTGTTCATTATGATGAAAACTATTTGTCTTTGAAAAGTGTGAAAAATGGAGCTGCTATTTCAAAAAAATTATCCTTAACAAAGGCGAATGAACTAAAGAGTGGTTCTAATTTCTTATGGGATGGTCAAGAAATATCTGGAGAAGATATAAAAGATGGTGCGGTATTAGAAATGAATTTCGATGTAAATAAGAAAACTCCTTCCGGTACATATCAGATAGTGTTAGTTTATAACGACGGCGATATAGTAGATGCTAATCTTAATACAGTGACACTTGATGTAGAAAACGGAAGTATAGTTATAGAATAAAAGAGAGGAGAAGACTATGAAGAGGAGAGGGATAATATCAATAATATTGGTATTAGCGATGATTATCAGTTTATTTCCTTCGGCAGGCGTATTTGCTGCTGGCGATGGGAAGACAGTCGTAACGGTTGAAAGTGTCAGTGCAATTCCGGGAGATACTTTCGATGTCAAAGTGGATTTAAAGAATAACCCCGGAATAATAGGTGCGGTATTTAAGGTTTCATATGATACAGGGCTTGAATTGGTTGATGCTAAGTCAGGAGGGGCTTTTGAAAAGCTTAGCATGACTAAACCAGGTGTATTTACATCTCCATGTCAATTTATGTGGGATGCTTTAGAGTTAAGTGAGAGTGATGTAAAGGATGGAAATATCCTTATTCTGACATTTAAGATGTCGGAAAATGCATCTGCAGGGTCTGAGCTTAATATTTCGTTAACGTATAGTGATGGGGATATAATTGATACTGATTTGAAGTCGGTACCAATTGATGTAGTTGATGGAAAGGTATCTGTTGTTGATTTTACTCCTGGTGACGTAAATAATGATAGTAAGGTTAACTCTACAGATGTGGTTCTTATTCGCAGGTTTATTGCTGGAGGTTATGGTGTATCAATAAATGAAGATGCAGGTGATGTGAATGCTGACAGTAGAGTTAATACAACTGATGTAATTCTTGTTAGACGTTTTATTGCTGGAGGATATAAGGATACTAATGGTAATCCATTGGCGTTGGTACCTGGAAAAATATCAAATAAGTGTGATCATACTTTAACTGCAACAGCTTATAAAGCACCAACATGTACAGAATCTGGAAATATAGGTTATTGGCATTGTAATAAATGTGATAAGTATTTTTCTGATAAAAATGGAATAACAGAAATAGCAGCTGCAAGTGTCGAAATAGCAGCTAGTGGTCATACGGTTGTAACAGATCCAGCTGTTCCTGCAACATATGAAAGTACTGGATTAACAGAAGGGGCGCATTGTTCGGTATGTAATACAGTACTTAAAGAACAGGAAATAATACCAAAATTACAGAAAAATCAATATTCAATAGTATATCATGTTGATAGTAATGATAGTTATTTAAAGCAACAGACAATTAATAATCCAAATCCAGATTATTATACTTCAGAAGATGGATTAAAACTCAAGAATGTTAGCGTTAATGGCTACAAATTCTTGGGATGGTTTGATGGAGAAAGTGATAATGCAGTTCAAATTAAAGAAATAACTGCTGGAACTAAGGATAATATTGAATTATATGCACATTGGGAATTAGTAAATTATAAAGTGCAATTTGATTGTGGGACAGCACCAATAGTAGAAGTGTCTTCAAAATCTTATACGGTTGATTCAGGCTGCACACTTCCAAATCCAACATGGTATGGATACACGTTTTTAGGTTGGATTGATGATTATGGTAATGTTGTTTCAAGAATTAATCCAGGATTTTCTGGAAATACTACACTTCATGCTGTTTGGACTAGTAAACGTAATCAGACTGTTCCTGTAACTAAGTTGGATGATCCGATGATATTTGAAGATGAAGAAGATGGAGTATATCTGTTTACTTATGAAATAGGTAGGATGGAAAATGTCCCCCTTTATACTATAAGAGAATTTGGAAATCAGGCGGGGATTGAAATAACAGAAACAATTACATCATCTGGTTCGATTAGTTCCCAGTCATCTGAATCAATTACGAAGACTTTATCAGAAGCTACTACGGATTCAAGAACTTGGGCTTTATCAGAGGATTGGAATGATATTATTACTATTAATGAAGAACATATAAAAGAACTAAATTCATCTACAAATAAAACTTCGACAGTTGGATTTAGTAATTCGATAAATGATAAATATAGTGATGAAGCAGGTGGAAAATCAGCAAGTTCACTTACAACTAAAACCGGAGTATCTGGAAAAGGATATATAGAATTGGGGGCTTCATTAAATGCAACAGCGAGTATTGATATTTTTGATATTGGTGGAGGATATACAGGAAAAGTAGGTTTTGAAGCTGAGAGCTTTAAAAATACTGACAAAACAAAATCAATGGAAAAAACATGGAACAGTTCAGAGAGTCATGAGGCAAGTTCTAATGTAACTTCAAGTTCGAGTGTATCCTCTTCATTAAGTGAAATGATTTGTGACAAATATGGATATGGTCAATCATATTCCAAGGGAGGTAGCCAAAGCGAATCTCGAACAACGATGTCATCTAAAGCTGAAGAAGACAAGTTTGCAACACAAATCGTTTATTCAAATGCAACCACAGAAACTACTGCGAAAACATATTCTAATACAAATGCGCCAGAGGGGTATTATAGATTGGTTTGTGCTGGAACGATGCATGTATTCGCTGTGGTGGGATATGATATTGCAACAGGTGATTACTTTGTTAGTACATATAGTGTAATGGATGATGAAACCCATGATTTTATAGATTATTCAAAAAATACTCCAAATTTTGATGATCATAATAATGGCGTATTACCATTTGAAATACCTATATTTGTAAATGATTATATTGACGAAAAAACTGCAGCAACTGAGGGACTTATCGTTGATGTAGACACAGGAAAAATCGTTGAATTTTCAAACGATTATGATCTGGTCGTTGTTCCGAGATATATTTCAGTTGACAATGGAGATGGAACAAAGAGTGCGATAAAAGTTACTGGTTTTGAGTCCCAGGCTTTTGCAGGAAAACAGAATCTAAAGGCAATAGTATTTGATGAAAATGTTAAAGAAATACCAGATAATGCATTTGAAGGATGCGTTTCTTTGGAAAAGGTTGTGTGCCCAGGGGTTGAAAAAATAGGTAATAATGCATTTAAGGGATGTTCTTCACTGACGGATTATGTCGTTGATAGCAAGGTGAAAGAAATGGGCAAAACAGCTTTTGACAGTGCGGATTGTTTGACGGTAAATGCTGCTAACACTCAGGTAGCAGAAGCTGCAATTGCATCAGGGGCGAAGAATATTATAATAAATATGGATTATTCGGAAGATGCTCTGGCGGAAGGAACTTATAATATTCCATCAAGTACAGAATACTTTGAATTTAATGGTGGTGGAAAAGAATATAATAATGTTCAGTTTGTTTCTGATGCTGGGACAACGATAATTAATAATGCAACATTTAATGATGATGCAGGGGTTCCATTAAAGATATCATCAGAAAATGTTACATTAAATAGAGTAACGGTAAATGCACCAAAGCTTGGTTTGATAATGACTAGTGATAATACAAATCTAGCACTATATGGAACTGTAAGTATTAATTCTTCTTCTGCAGATGCAGTATTATGTAAAAATACATCTTTATCATGGGCTAATACAAGTGTTGCTGGAAAGCTTAGTTCGAATGCAAATGTATTAGTATGTGGAGATATATTGAATCAGAATTATCTTTCTATTGCTGAAGGTTCTTCGCTAATAAAGATAAGTCAGGAAGAATTCGATATTATGTTAGATGAATCATTGCTTGATTCGTTACCATGGGTACTTGAATCAGAGGTACCTACAAGTGCACATATTTTAGCAGAGAAGTGGACTTATGACGAAACAGAAGAGATTACTTCTGACGTAGATACTGTAGAAGGATATACATTATATGATTCTTCATATGTATGGGGACAATATGGCTCTTGGAGTGCATGGTCGAATACAAAAGTAAATGGTAGTGATTCAAGAAAAGTTGAAACTAGAAATATAGCCGCAACATATAAGACTCAGTATAATTACAGTAAGTGGTCGCAATATAATTCGGCTACATCAGGTGGATGGAGTGGACCATCAGAAGGATATTGGGGTGGCGTATATTGTGGAAATTACTTAGAACGAGGTTGGAGTGATTCGAGATTGGCATTATATTCGTGGTCTGATTCAACTCCATTATATGGTGCATCTGGAAATACATGGTATAACGAGACTAGCAGACAGGTGCAGGTGACTCCGGCATATACTCAGTATAGATATTGTGACAGACAACAGATATTTACATATTATCTACGTAAGACAGAGTCAAAAGAATCTAATACAGAGGTTATTCCAACTGAAGGCATCGGCAATATTCAGAAATGGGTGAAATACATAGAATATTAAATATTAATGTAGAAGAGGTAAAATATGAAAAGAATATTATCTTTTATAATATCTCTTGCTCTGTTAATTAGTCTCTTTGGCAATGGAAATGTTTATGCTAAAGACAATGATCAACCAACAATTACGGTTTCAAATGTTATTTGTGAGGCTGGGGAATCTGTAGAAGTAAGTATTTCTATAAAAAATAATCCAGGTATTTTAGGCACAACTATGAAGGTTGAATATGATAATGGATTAACTCTTAAGGCGGCAAATGCGGGTGACGCATTTGCTGCTCTTACAATGACAAAACCTGGAAGTTATGTTTCGGGATGTAAATTTGTTTGGGATGGGACTGACTTAATAGAGAGTGATATTAAAGATGGGACAATTCTTACATTGTCATTTGATGTTTCAAGCAATGCCAGTGTAAATGATATTTATAATATTTCAGTAAGTTGCGAAGATGCAATAGATTATAATATTAATATCGTGAATGTTGTATCTCAAAATGGTTATGTTACAGTCAAGAATGAAGAAACCGAGAAAATTCTTGATAGAATAGCGGTAACAAAGAGTAAAACATCATATAAAGTGGGTGAACAACTTTCATTAAGTGATGCAATAATTACAGCATATTATTCTGATGATACAAGTAGAGAGGTTTCAAATTATACAACAAATGTATCCGAAATAGATATGACTGTCGTAGGAGAAAAAACGCTTACATTTTCTTATAGCGAGAATGGAGTTGTTAAGACAGCGGATGTTAATATACTTGTTGAGGCGGTAACATCAAATATTGCCACGATAAGTGTTGGGGATTATATTGCCCATCCAGGAGAATTCATGGATGTATTTGTCTCTATTGAAGATAATCCTGGAATTCTTGGAATGACATTAAAGCTAGATTATGATTCGCGCATGACACTTGTATCTGCGACTAATGAAGAGACCTTTAGTTCTCTTACAATGACAAAACCAGGCAGTTTTTCTTCTGGTTGTAAATTTGTATGGGATGGAACTGATTTAGAGGATCAAAATATAAAAGATGGTAACATTCTAAAACTTTCATTTCGGATATCGGATGATGCAATAGGCGGTGATAGTTATAATATTAATTTATCGTGTGAAGATGCAGTAGATAAAGATTTAAATGCAGTTGAAATTGCTGATATAAGCGGCCATGTTAATGTTGAAAATGCAAATGTAAATAAGGTGCTTGATAGGATAATAGCAACTAAGACAAAGACAGCTTATATGGCTGGTGAGCAGATAAACATAGATGATATTACTGTAACCGCATATTATACAGATGATTCATATGAAATAATTGATAAATATTCTACGAATGTTTCACAAATAAATACATCAGTTGCAGGAAATAAATCCTTAGTTATATCTTATACTGAAGGAAGTATTACAGAAAAAGCATTTATTACTATTAACGTAACAGAAAATAGAGTATCTGCTGATTTAGCGGTTATAAATAATAACAGCAAAATCCTTCCGGGGGATACGATTAATGTTTCTGTCACAATAAACGATAATCCTGGAATCTTAGGATTAACATTAAAGTTAGATTATGATTCAAAACTTGTTTTGACAAATGCAGAAAATGGCAGTGCCTTTTCGGCCCTTACTATGACAAAACCTGGTGAGTTTGTATCGGGGAGTAAATTTGTATGGGATGGAACTGAGTTATCTGCTGATGAGATAAAGAATGGTTCTATTATAAATCTGACTTTTGTTGTTTCGGAGGAGGCTAAGGAAACAGATAAGTTGTTTATAAATGTTTCTTGCGAGGATGCTATAAATAATAATATGCTTCCAGTTGATTTTGAAATTACAAATGGTAGTATTGATATCTCTAATGAGCTTAAGTCAATAACTTCTTCAAAAACCAAGACAAATTTTGAAACTGGTGAGGAAATTAATACTGATGATCTGACTGTTACTGCTTTTTACGCAGATAAATCTAGTATAATCGTAAATGATTATACAACAAATGCGTCTAGTATTGATATGACGACACCTGGAAAAAAGGTGTTGACTATATCTTATTCAGAAGAAGGAATTATCAAACAGAGCAGTATTGAGTTAACGGTAAAAGAGGTAATTGTTTCAAGAAATACCCAGTTTATTGTGGATACAAATACAGCGTTTCCTGGAGATGAAATTGATGTTTGTATATCTGTATCCGAGAATCCAGGAATTTTAGGTGCGACTTTAAAACTTCAATACAGTGATAAATTAACATTAAAATCAGCTAAGTGTGGAGATGCATTTGAGATGCTTACTATGACTAAACCAGGAGAATACTCAACGGGGTGTAAATTTGTCTGGGATGGAACGGATTTGGATGACGAAGATATTAAGGATGGAAAAATACTTATTTTAACATTTGAGGTATCAGATGGCGCAATTGCAAAAGAAAATCTGCCTATATCAATACTCTGCGATGATGTGATAAATAAGGACTTGTCTACGGTTAATGCTATAATACAGAATGGATATATTACTGTAGGAGATAATGAAATTATAGTAAATGATGAATTAGAAAGTATTGATGCTTCTAAGGTTAGGACTGAGTATGAAGTTGGTGATACACTTAATCTTGATGATATTACTGTAAATGCCTATTATAAAGGCGGATTAAGTAAAAAAGTAATTGATTATACACTGAATACTTCATCTATCAATATGAATGAAGCTGGTACAAAGAATTTGATTGTTTCATATACAGAAGGCGGGATTACTAGGAGCACTTCTATTATAGTTCTTGTTTCTAAAAAAAATACAAGTCAAGAGGAAAATGATCAGAAGGTGGCAAATGAAGTTGCTAATTTGATTAACAACATTCCTGATATATCAGATATTACATTAGATGATAAAGAGAATATAGAAACAATAAAAGCGATTTATGATAAAATGACGGACAGTCAGAAATCTAAAATTAATTCAGATACTGTAAATAAGCTTATTAAGGCTTCAGAAAAGATTACTAAACTTATTGAGACAGAAAAGAAGGCAAAGGAATTATCAGAAAGAAAAGCAAATTACGAGAAAGAAAAAAAATTACAGAAAGATGTTGTGGATTCTTTATTGAAAGAAGATGATAGTGAATCTTGTAAAAAACTTGTTAAAGATGCAAAGGCTGCAATAGACTCACTTAGTTTTGATGAAACAAAATCTTTAGATGATAATAAATTTGCGATAAAAGAAATAATAGCGAAACTTAAAAATGCTCTTGAAAAACAACGAAAAGTAGATAAACAGAATTTGTCTGGTGGTTCGGCAAACAAAGATAATGGAAATAATAGTTCTTCATCAAATCAAAATCCAAAGTATTCAAATGAATGGATAGATGGTAAATGGTATGGAGAAGATGGTACTTGTACATATGCAGGAACATTATCATGGAAGAGTAACGCTACAGGCTGGTGGGTGGAGGACAGTGCAGGTTGGTACCCACAGAATCAGTGGCAGAAAATTGATGGTATATGGTACTTCTTTAAGCCAGATGGTTATATGGCTTCTGGCGAATACTATAACGGTTATTGGCTTAATAGTGATGGATCATGGGATGACCAGTACGAGTTGAGTTGGAAGTCTAATTCCACAGGTTGGTGGGTTGAAGACAAGTCTGGCTGGTGGCCATCGAATAGCTGGCTCAAGATAGACGGATATTGGTATTATTTCAAGGCTGATGGATATATGGCAACAAGTCAGTATGTAGATGGTTATTGGATTAATGCAAGTGGTGTTTGTGAATAAATACGACGCCTAAGAAAAAATAGATACTAAATAATCAGAAGGCTGTCACATGGAAATATCTGTGTGGCAGCTTTTTTCAAATAGGCTCAAAGACAGGTTTTCAGCAAAAAATAGGCAAAAGATAGAAATATTTATCTATTGTTTTCACTCTATATAAGTTAATATTTGATAAGAGTTTGATTAAAATCGCATGTTGTATTTTATCTATTTTATATATGGAGGTTTTTATGAAGAAGATAAATATTATAAATGGTCCACAGGATGCATCAGCTATTATCCAGGGATGTATGAGAATGCCATCTCTTACAAAGGAGAAAGCTGCTGAGGTTATTCGTACAGCTTATGACGCCGGAATCAATTTCTTCGACCATGCTACATGCTACGGAGCAGGAGAAGCAGAGACAAGATTTAGCGAAGCATTTCCACTTACAGGTCTTAAGAGAGATGATATATATATTCAGAGTAAATGTGGCCTATGCTTTGATAGAAATGAGTTTGACTGGACCAAGGAAAATATTCTTACAAGTGTAGATGAAATACTGGGAAGACTTAAGATAGATTATCTCGATACACTTCTTCTTCACCGCCCAGATGTACTCTTCGATCCAGAAGAGGTGGCTGAGGCATTTGATATTCTTGAGAAGGCCGGAAAGGTAAAGTGGTTTGGAGTAAGTAATCTTGTTCCTATGCAGATTGAACTTCTTAAGAAGTATGTTAAGCAGAATCTTGTAATCAATCAGGTACAGCTGTCCCTTGAACAGTCACAGCTTATAGATCAGGCTTTATATATGAACAATAAGTCTACTGAATATTCAATTAACAGAGATGGAAACTGTCTTGACTACTGCAGGCTTAATGATATAACAATCCAGGCATGGTCACCACTTCAGTTTGGAATGTTTGGAGGCTCATTTATCGATAATCCTGACTTCCCAGAACTGAACAAAGTTCTTGGGGAGCTGGGAGAAAGAGAAGGAGTTTCTAAGTCAGCCATAGCAGTTGCGTGGATACTTAGACATCCTGCTAAGATGCAGGCAATCATTGGTTCTATGAATCCTGAACATATTAAGGATGTTTGTGACGCATCAAAGGTTGAACTGTCACATCATGATTGGTATGAGTTATATCTTGCAGCAGGAAAGTATTTACCATAGTTTTTAACAAAAATTAAAAAATATGATTAGGGGGCAAGGGGGTGAACTTTTTGCTCCTTATTTATGATGATGGCTTAAAGTGACAAACTATATGACAAAATAGCCTGCTTGTGTTACACTATACATTTGAGCGGATTAAAAGAATAAAAAAGAATTTTATAAGAAAGGTTATACTATTTTGGATATTCAAAAGATTAGAAAGGACTTTCCTTTTTTCGATAAAACAGATCTGGCATATCTTGATAATTCTGCCACTACACAGAGACCTCGTCAGGTGGTGGAGGCTGTGGCTGATTATGAGTATCATCATAATTCGAACCCATTTCGCGGGCTCTATGATCTTTCCATAGACGCTACCGAGAGATATGAGGCAGCTAGAACAAGAGTTGCTCAGTTTATTAATGCAAGGGCAGATAAGGAGATTATCTTTACCCGTAATGCGTCAGAAAGCCTGAATCTTGTGGCATATTCACTTTCGGAAATGCTCCATAAGGAAGGAAAACTTTCAGAGGGTGATGAGATAATAACTACAGTGGTTGAACACCACAGCAATATGCTTCCTTGGAGACTGGCTGCACAGAGATATGGTGCAACAGTTAAGTATCTTGAGTGTGAAGAGGACGGAAGTTTTTCTTTTGAGAAGTTTAAGTCTCTTCTTACAGATAGGACAAGAATTGTTGCTATGACAGCTATGTCCAATATCTTCGGAAGACTTATAGACATTAAGTCATTTGCAAAGGCAGCCCATGAAGTTGGTGCATATTTTGTGGCAGATGGTTCTCAAAGCGTTCCTCACAGCGTTACGGATGTTCAGGATATGGATGTGGATTTCCTTGCGTTTTCGGGACATAAGCTTCTTGCACCAATGGGAATAGGCGTTCTCTATGGAAAGCAGGAGTTGCTTGAGAAGATGCCACCTTTTCTTTCGGGTGGTGAGATGATAGAGTATGTTACCTTTGAGGATATAACTTACGCAGAACTTCCACATAAATTTGAAGCAGGTACAGTAAATGCGGGAGGAGCGGTAGGTCTTGCTGCTGCCATTGATTATATAGAAGAGATAGGTTTACATAACATAGAAGAGCGAGAGCTGGAACTCACCAGGATGGCTCTAGAAGGAATGAAGAAGATTCCTCACATAATTGTACTTGGTTCCGATAAGGCTGAGGAACATCACGGAATTCTTACTTTCAAAGTTGAAGGTGTACATCCACATGATATTGCGGCTATTATAGCTGATGCAAATGTAGCAGTAAGGGCTGGACATCACTGTGCAGAGCCGCTACATCATTTTATAGGAATACCATCAACTACTCGTGCAAGCCTCATGTTCTACAATACAGAGGAAGAGGTTCAGCGCCTTTTGGATGTTATGGCGCAGATTCGTCCAATGATGGGCTATCCAGATTAATATAGTGTGCAAAAGGGGACAGGTCCAAATTGCACATTTGGTGTAATTTGGACCTGTCCCCTAAAATAAGTATAGGAGCTACGAAATGCAGAACAGAACATTTTATAATGAAATTCTTACAGAACATAATATTCATCCAATGCATAAGACTAAGATGATAAATCCACAGAAGTCTCTTCGTGGAGTCAATCCTTCCTGTGGAGATGATATCACTCTTCAGTTAAATGTGTCAGATGATGGAATTATCACAGATGGTGCATTCTTCGGAGATGGATGTGCTATATCACAGGCCAGTGCAGATATGATGCTGGAGCTTATCCTTGGAAAGAGCGTAGAGGAGTCTCTTAAGCTGAAGGATACATTTCTTAAGATGATCAAGGATAAGGTAACAGATGAGGAACTGGAGATGCTTGAGGAGGCAGGTTCACTTCAGGATATTTCCCATATGCCATCTCGTGTTAAGTGCGCAGTTCTTGGCTGGCATACACTGGAGGAAATGCTGAAAGACGGAGAGACTGCTGATAGTGTAAGTACTGAAGATCAGTAAAAATTTTTTATAGAATAAATGTTGAGATGATTGTCAAAATGAGTTAAACTTTAGATTGGTAAAGGCATTTATTTAATTAATAAATATTTGGGGGTAAGTATGAACGAAAATGGGAGCTTCTTCGCCTGGCTTAAGCACAGATGGAGGAGAATCAGTACTAGTGATACCAGATTCTTTAGATTTATTTGGATTGCTGCCATAGTAATAACTCTTGTGACAGTTCTTATAAGCGCAGGGGTTACAGCAAAGGCAAATAAGAAAGCTGAGGCTGAAGCAAAGGAAAAAGCTAAACAGGAAGCAGAACAGAAGGCGGCAGAGGAAGAAGCTATGCTGGCTAGTCTTTCAGACGCAACTGCATTAGATGCAACTGCAACAGATGCTGATTCATGGATGCTGATCCTTGTTAATAGAGATCATCCTCTTCCTGTGGACTTTACAGTTCCTGAATTTACTGAACTGAGAAATGGACATAAGGTAGACAGCCGTATGTATCCTGATCTTCAGAAAATGTTTGATGATGCGAGAGCCCAGGGGTATTCTCCATATATTACATCATCCTACAGAACTAGAGATGAGCAGCAGACTGAGATGGACAATAAGATAAATGAGCTCATGGAAGAAGGTAAGACTCAGGAGCAGTGTGTTGCTGAGGCGGCTATGATAGTTGCAGAGCCTGGAAAGAGTGAGCATGAGACTGGACTTGCAATAGATGTCGGTTCTGATGTTGGTGAGGCAGAGCAGGCAGCTCTATGGACATGGTTTAGTGATAATAGTTATAAGTATGGATTTATTATCAGATATCCTGAAGGTAAGGAAGAGATAACTGGAAAAGAAAGCGAACCTTGGCATCTTAGATATGTAGGTGTTGATGCAGCTACAGAAATGTATAATAACGGCTTATGTTTAGAAGAGTATCTGGGCTACTAAAGATATTCTGGCTTTAGTAGATAGATGCAGGATAAATTAAATATTTTAATTAACTAAAAAAGTGAGATGGACTACTTATTAAATGCTTTAATAAGTAATCCGTCTCACTTTTTGTAACTAAAAGATTATAGGAAACTGTATGACAGTTTATATATTCCTAAGAGAGCTGTGGGGCAGCTCTCTATGGGATATCTTAGGAAATAGCAGGTCTATCGTAGTTATCACTGATTGTGTGCTTTTCCTTATACTCATTGATTCTTGTCTGAATTCTAAGAACTGGATCAAGCAGTTCGCTGATTGAAGAATCATGATTAAGGTGATCAATGATAATTGCGATATACTTACTAAGATCAGTAGAGCAGTACCATTCTCTTTCGAAAAGCTCCGGTCTCTGATAAATAACATTTGTAGAAATAACCTTATCAAATACGCCTTCTTTATAGGCTTTATCGAATACATCCAGACCTGCTGTAAAGAGGCCGAATGTTGCGATGCAGAATACTCGTCTTGCTTTCTTAGCCTTAAGCTTGCGGCATACATCCAGCATGCTTTCGCCTGAAGCAATCATATCATCGATGATAAATACATCTTTTCCCTCAACTGAGTCGCCGAGGAACTCATGTGCAACGATAGGGTTCTTTCCATTAACAACTTTTGAATAATCTCTTCTCTTGTAGAACATACCTACATCTACGCCGAAGTGGTTTGCAAAGTAGATTGCTCTATGCATAGCTCCTTCGTCAGGGCTGATTACCATCATATGCTCGTTATCAAGCTCAAGGTCTGGAGTAGACTTGAGGATACATTTGATAAACTGATATGTAGGCATAAGATTCTCGAATCCAATAGTAGGTATAGCATTCTGTACTCTTGGGTCATGTGCATCAAATGTTATGATATTTGAAACGCCCATTGATACAAGCTCCTGAAGTGCTAAGGCACAGTCCAGTGATTCTCTGCTTGTGCGCTTATGCTGTCTTGACTCATACAGGAATGGCATGATGACATTTATTCTGTGAGCCTTTCCAGCGCTGGCAGCAATTACACGCTTGATATCTGCATAATGCTCATCTGGGGTCATTGGCACCATGCGTCCGCCGAGATTATACTCGATTCCGGTATTGGTAACATCAGCGAGGATGTAAAGGTCTGAACCTCTTACTGAATCCTTGATAGTTCCCTTTGCTTCACCGGATGCGAATCTAGGGCAGCAGCTATCAATAAGGTAAGTGTCTCTTGTGTAGCCATTAAAGAGAAAATGATTCTTTTCGAGAGTTTCTCTTTCCTTGCGCCATTTTACAAGATAGTCATCAACCTTTTTTCCAAGCTTTTCAGAGCTTTTTAATGCGATAATTCCAAGCTTTCCGTCAGGCACCGTGATGAGTTTGCTTTGATCTGGCATATTGTTTTTCCTCCGTTTGGGTATAAATGGGTATATATTTTTTAGATAAAAGCTTTCTTAACCTTTTATCTTTCTCATCTTTCTAATGTCATTTCCATAGACAGGGTAGAGATCATACTTATCTACCAGTCTTGAGATGACTCTCTGAGTATATGACTCCTGAAGCTCGGCGAGACCGAGATTAGAAGATATGAGAGTAGATTTATTGGTAAGAATTCTCTTATTTATTATCTCAAAAAACTGGGACCTTACAAATGAATTAACAACTTCTGTTCCCAGGTCGTCTATTATCAGGAGATCGCTGCTATAAACATAGTCATAAACAGCTTCCAGCGTTTCCTTCAGCTTTTCATTTCTGGACATAATGTAATTGGATAGAACCTCATTGAAAAGTTCGTTGCTTGAAAGATATAGAACTGTATGCCCCTTATCGAGCAGGTTTTTTGCTATACAGTTCGATAAAAATGTTTTACCCAGTCCAGGTCCACCGTATATTAATATATTGTCATGAATTGAGTCAAAATTCTCAACAAATTTAAGCGATTTATTCAGTAATCTTTGGGCATTTTCTCGAGGTGTGAGCTCCATATCCTTAAATGGCTGGTCGCTGTACACATCCAGAGAGAATGTATCGAAGTTTTCCTTCTCTAAAAGCTGGTGTAGATTAGACCTTTGATAGAGCTCTTTTATCCTGAGTTCCTTTACGCAGGAGCAGATATGGTTGTCCTTTTCTCCCCAGTCCTGACAGATAGGGCAGTTATATATTGGATCAAGATAATCAGCTGAATATCCATGGTCTGTCAAAATCTTTATCTTTTGCTCATTAAGTGTTTTCATGGCACTGCTGAAATCTGTGCTCAATTCGCGCTTATTAAGTCTGGCTTTAACAGCTTCCAGTGCAATTTCAGATATTTTATCATCCACTTCTTTTAGCTCGGGAATAGTTTCATTTATTTCCAGGATTCTTTTTTTATGTTCAGCTTCATTTTTCAGTCTTATTCTGCTGAGATAGTCTTTAGTATCTATTTTCTCCAGATCCCTAATTATCATTACCATTTCCCTTCTTTAGAGCCATCTGTTCAATCTGCATTAACTGATCAAAGCTGTCGTCATTCTTTATAATTGTGTTTGAAGTGCTTACAGCGGAACTATTTGTCTGCTTTCTTTTCTCGTGCTGTTCATCGAGAGAAGTGATATCAGCCAGCGTTTGAACATTATTCTTCTGCCAAGCAGAGAGGATACCATTTACATATGGAAATGTTGCATCATTTGGCTTCTGTTTGATAGCTCTGTTGCAGGCTTCTAAAATGATCACATCCTCAAAACCAAATTCCTTAGTCCAAATATCAATATACTGCTTCTCAATAGGAGCAGGAGATACACGATTTGTGATCCCCAGTGATTTCAGGATGCGGCTGTAGAGTGTAAGATATCTCTGTGAATATTCCTTAGCGTCCTCACGGTTTGTGATTCCCTCTTCGTACCAGTTCTTCGCAACCTTTTCAATATAGTTGAAATTGGTCTTCTTGATCTCAGCACAGTACTCCAGCAGGTATTCGCATAAGTCAAATGAGAATGCAAGCTGATCTTTTATATAGATAAGAGAGTTCAGCTCTTTTGGGCTAAGGTTTCTGTTGCAGTAAGCATTTGCTTCCTGAATAAGGTTTTCAAGTTCTGGATCTCTCATCTTCTGATTCAGTTCTTCAGGAGTTGGCTGCTTCTTTCTTGGTGCTTTAATCTGATCTGTATCTTCTTCGTAAGCATCAGTCTGATCATTTTCTATATTATTTGTGTCGTTATTCATACTGCTGCTCATGATAGATTCAGACTCTACATTCTTATTTGTTTTATTTGTCTTGTTTGAATTGTTTGTATCTAGTGCCAGCTTGAAGTTAAGCACCTTAAGATCAGCAGAGTAGTCCTCCTCAGGTCTTTTGATATCCTTCATAACGATACCGGTTACTTCCTTATTCTCATTGTAGCAGAGTTTAAGAATACCCATCTTGATCCAGTATCTGATACCCCTGCAGATATCATTTTCCGTGCAGTTCAGATGGTCTGCGATATCGCTGATAGTAATCCTTCTTTTAGATGAACAGAGCATAGCAAGATAGAGGTAAATCTTTACGAAATCCCCATTTACATCGCTCATATAATACTCTATAAAATTGTTTGATATATTTGTAAATCCCTCTTCTTCAGAGGTGATACTAATCTCTCCCATAGTTGTCCATTTAACCTTTCAATATTTAGTGCGAATGAATTGTATCAAAATGCAAAGTATAATGCAATGGGCATAAACGCCGTAAAATAGGATTGGGGGATGTGTGGAAAATGTGGATAATGTGGATATATAAATCGAAAAAGATTATAGTCAATAAAATAGGGCATTTCATCGATAGAAATGCCCTAAGTAATTGTTGATAAATAAACTCGTCTGGTTTACATAACTATGTTTAAAAAGTTGTGGATAATGTGGATAACTTATTTTGATAGTAGGTTAACGCCCACAGAATCTATGTTTCCAGCTCCCATAGTTATTAACAAATCGTTGTTATTAGAATTTTTTTCAAAATATTTTTCAATGCTCTCAAAATCACCAAGATAAATGGCGTCGCAGCCTAGTTTTTTCATTTCATCAGCAATATCTTTTGAAGAAACTGTACCATCATCTTTCTCTCTTGCAGCATAGATGTCAGCAAGCAGAACATGGTCAGCTGGAGATAAAGCTTTAGCGAAATCTTTAAGATGAGCCTTTGTTCTGGAATATGTATGTGGCTGGAATGCAATCCATAATTCATTCTTAACTACAGCCTTAGCTACAGCAACAGAAGCACTTATCTCAGTTGGATGGTGAGCGTAGTCATCAATTATTATAGCTCCTTTATCAGTTGTGCCTTTGTACTGGAATCTGCGGTCAGCGCTGTGACAAAGTCTCAGTCCCTCAACAATATCTTCAAATGGAATACCAATATACATAGAAGCGGCTATAGCGGAAAGTGAATTAACTGCATTATGCTCTCCTGTAACAGAAAGAGTAATCTGTCCCTTTTCTTCGCCGTCGATGTAAAGAGTATAAGTTGGCTGTCCCAGCTCATTTAGTGTGATGTTCTTAGCCTGATATTTATTATTATCTCCCTTACCGAAAGTGATAAAGCTGATATTCTTATCTTTCACAGCATCTTTAATCATATCCAGATACTTCATATCACCATTTACGATGAGAGCGCCACCTTCCTGAGTCTTAGTGGCAAATGTGGCAAATGACTTCGCAATATTATCAATATTCTTAAAGAAGTCCAGATGATCGTTATCTATATTAAGGATTATACTGGCGTAAGCTTTAAATTCGTGATAGCTGTTTGTGTACTCACATGCCTCTGTTACGAAGTAGTCAGAAGAACCAACGCGGATATTTCCATCAATAGCTTCCAGATGTCCACCGATTGAGATGGTTGGATCTGTCTTGGCCTGAAGCATAATGTGTGCCATCATAGAGGTGGTTGTTGTTTTGCCGTGAGTACCGGCAACGGCAATGGAGTATTTGTAGTTATCCATAACCTGACCAAGGAACTGAGCTCTTGTAAGGAGCGGAATATTCATTTCCTGAACCTTCTGAAACTCTTCATTGTCAGGATGGATAGCAGCTGTATAAACAACAAAATCAATATCGTCTGAGATGTTAGAAGCAACCTGTCCTATGAAAATTTTGATTCCAGATTTCTCCAGATTCTTTGTTGTATCTGATTCTTTCATATCTGAACCGGATACAGTAAAACCTTCGTTATTAAGTATCTCAGCAAGACCACTCATACTGACACCACCTATTCCAATAAAGTGGGCATGACATGGTTTATCAAAATCAACTTTGTAAATATTTGAATTATTAGAATCCATTTTTACGTCCTCTTTCTTTTGAACTATAAACTGTATTATATAAACTGCACTATAGTGCGCTATATAAACTGTACTATATAAGCAGCACTATATAAGCAGCACTATATAAGCTGTACTATAAATATGTAGACTTAGAAAACTACAAACAGATATTTTATCACATTATAAGGCAGGATTAAACATTATTTTCTTAACTAAAATAGTGTTGGAATAGGGGGTTTAAAATATGCTACTTAATTATCTTAAATATTTTTTAAAAAATCTTGACATTCTAAACCTAAAGCGTACAATTAAGAGAGCTGTTCCTTAGAGAATTAAAGGAATATCAAGTATTTAACGAAAAAATAAGCATTAATTTGCTGAATACATAAAAATACTAAAAAAATAATATATCAAATACTATATCAAAAGGAGATTATTATTATGGCTAAGAAAGATATCGATTGGGGAAGCCTTGGCTTTGGTTATGTTCAGACTGATGCCAGCTATGTATCAAATTTTAAAGATGGAAAATGGGATGATGGAGTGGTTACTCCAGATCATAATATTACAATGAGTGAATGTGCTTGTGTACTTCATTATTCACAGTCATGTTTTGAAGGTCTCAAAGCTTATGAAACAGAGGAGGGACATATTGTTACATTTCGTCCTGACCTTAACGCACAGAGAATGATGGATACATGTGAGAGACTTGAAATGGCTGTATTTCCAAAGGAGAGATTCCTTGATGCAGTTGATAAGGTAGTTCTTGCAAATGAGGATTGGGTTCCTCCATTTGGTAGCGGAGCTACATTATATATTAGACCATTTATGTTTGGTTCAAATGAAGTTATTGGTGTTAAGCCTGCTGAAGAGTATCAGTTCAGAATTCTTACTACACCTGTTGGTCCTTATTTCAAGGGCGGCGCTAAGGCTATCACAATTCGTATCAGTGATTTTGATAGAGCAGCACCTCACGGAACAGGTCACATCAAGGCTGGTCTTAACTATGCTATGTCACTTCATG
>CAMNGU010000047.1 GCA_946538525.1 uncultured Lachnospiraceae bacterium | reverse complement strand
CTGTTGCACTTTCCTGTGAGTCACCTCAACTGGACGTTATCCAGCATCCTGCCCTATGATGCCCGGACTTTCCTCACGGTCTTAAAAAGACCCCGCGATTATCTATCCTACTCGCGTTTTATTCATAGGCAGGAATATAACACATTTTGACAGAAGTGTCAAAATTCAAATATTTTTATTAGTGGAGGAAAAAATGAATATCTTTAGTAAGATCAGTAATCTAAAGAAAAAACCATGCATTACTATTTTTTTAATGCTTTTGATTATTGGTTTAGTCTTATCTTTTGCTGGTTCAGGAGTAGAAGCGGCAAAGGTTTCTGTAAATAAATCCAATAAACATGAATTTAATATTGAAGTTGGATCTTCTATTTCAGCAAATGGAGAATATTATACTGTTAGTATCGATATAGAAAATCCAGGTAAGGATTTTTCTGGATTTCTTCGTATGGGAACAGATATGAGTGACTACAGTATGGGATATGATGTGGATATTTCCATTCCAAGTGGAAGCACCAAAACATATACTATAAATGTTCCAAGTACTGTATCTAATTCGCAAAATGTTGTTCAGATTCAGGTCTATGACAGTAAAGACCATTTGGTTTATGCTGAAAGGTTTAGATCAGTTTTTTCTTCCCAGAAATATGTTCTTAATACAGGTATACTTTCAGATGATGCTGATGCATTAAGTTTTATGGATAATGGTGGAAGTAAGATTGATTTTAATGGGGAGAAGTATGCGGTTAAACTTAGTACCCTGGATGCCAAAAACATAAGTACAGAGTTAGACAGTTTGAGAGTTCTCATAATAAATGATTATGATACATCTACTCTTTCTAAAGAAGTGATAGAGAAAATAAGGAGTTGGACTACAAATGGTGGAGTGCTTGTTCTTGGAACAGGAGAAAATGCAGAAAAAGTATTTTCGGGTTTTGATAGTACTGACTCAGACTATATAGATCTTGATTATCAGACTACATCAGAATATGAGGATGGTATAGGAAATAACACTACGAAATATGTAATAGCTATATTTGATGATAATTTTGATTATATTTATTTAACAGAATATTCATCAATAAAATCTACTGGAAATGGTGGGATTATAGTCTTTAACATTGATTTAAAAGACTTTTCTAAGGATGAAACTATAAAAGAACAGGAAGTTTATTCTTTGTATAATAATGTACTTACTTATACTGGAAGTGGCAATAATGCATATAGTTACAAAAATCCTACAACTTACGATGTTGAAAATGCACAGGGATATATGGAAAAACCAGCCAAAACCGGTTCTGGGATTTTGGCTTTTCTAATTATAATATATGTAGCGTTAGTAGGACCTGTAATCTATCTTATTCTTAAAGCTTTAAACAAACGAGAAATAATATGGATTGCAATACCAGCGTTATCAGCTGTTTTCGTTCTTTTGATATTCCTTATAAGTTTGGGGGTTAGAATTAGAGGAGTTTCTCTTGATTCAGTTACAGCAATTAATGTAGATGCGCCTACAAAGAAATCTTATATTTTTGGATATGCTCCTGAACCCGATAAATGGAGTATAGAAACAAAAGAACCATTTACTTGTGGAGAATTATGTTCCCTTTATACATATCATGACGAGTCTAAGGTTGATGCAACTATGAAGCAGAAATCTGATTCGACAGTTCTTACTTTTTTCCCAAGTAAGGCTTTTGATACAAATTGTTTTGTCCTCTATTCGGATTCAAATATTAGTGGTGGTTTTGACTTTGAGGTCGATCTTACGGATTATAGCACGTATTCAGGAGTTACTGGAGTATCGGAGGGAACATTTACAAATAATTCTGGAATTGATTTTGATTATATGTTGTTTCTTTCTCCTAATGGTTCTCAGTTTGAAGAGAGTGTTGAGAACGGTGATGTGGTATCAGTGGATGTTACCAATAATAACAGCTCCTATTATTCATCAAATTCAATACTAAATGATTTTGCTTCAAAACCTTATGATAATAAGGAATATGATAAATCAGCGGCTATTGCGTCTATGGCACTTACGGTATCAGAAATTGATGTCAACAATCAGGAATTAGTTGTTGTTGGTGTTAGAAAAAGTAAATCACTCACTCAGGAAAATGAAAATTCCTGGGAGTGCTATTACAAAATATATTAAACAGGAGGGAAGATATGCTATATATTAATAACTTATTTAAATATTATGGCCAATTCCCTGCTGTTCAGGGACTGACCTTAAGGGTTCCCAAAGGTGATCTCTTTGGTTTTGTAGGGCCAAATGGCGCTGGTAAGACGACCACCATAAGAATAGTATGTGGCTTGCTTCAGGCAACTTCAGGAAGTGTTTCTGTTAATGGTGTTACAACTGTGAATAGCGCAGGAAAGGTGGCATCTAATAAGGAACTTAAAGAGATGAAGAAGAATATCGGTTATGTGCCGGATTTCTTCGGTGTTTATGATAATCTCAAGGTTACAGAGTATCTGGAGTTTTATGGAGCTCTTAATGGTCTTGATTATAGAACTATAAATGCTACTTCCAATGATCTTTTAGCCCTTGTAAATCTTCAGGATAAGAAAGATTTCTATGTTGATACTCTTTCACGAGGCATGAAGCAGAGACTTTGTGTGGCTAGAGCTCTTTTGCATAATCCAACACTACTGGTTATGGATGAACCATCTTCGGGTTTGGATCCGGTGGCAAGAGTGGAGATGAAAGAATTGCTTATGAATCTTCAGTCCATGGGAAAGACTATAATCATCAGCTCGCATATTCTTGCTGATATTTCTGAAATGTGTAATGCAGTAGGAATTATGCGTCAGGGAAGACTTATAGCAGCTGGTAAGATGGAGGATATTCTTAAAAATGGTACTGATATGAGTAGGCTTATCATATCATTTTCATCTGGTATCGAAGATGCTGCAAGGATATTTACTGAGAATCCAAATATAAGAGTGGAGTCAGTTCGTGAAAATCAGATAGTTATAAGCGGTGTTTCAGATGATAATTATGCCAATAGAATCATAGTTGATTTAATTAATAGAGGGGTTACTATTTCTGGTTTCCATAGAGAAGAAAAATCTCTTGAGAGAATATTTATGGATATGACTGGAGGTGGAGTGGCATGAGTAAAATGAAAAAAATATTTAAGCTTAATCCTATTGTTAGAAAAGATCTTAAGGTTATATCCAGAAGTATGAAGTTTTCATGGGGGCTCTTTGCTTATGAGGCGATTTTGGCATTGATATTCCTGTTTATCATGCTTATGGTATATGAATCATTTAGTTATGGATCAAAGAATAATACAGAAATTTATGAGGGATTTATTGCATTTTTCCCTGTCATCGGAATTGCGCAGTTATGTATGATCTCGCTTATAGTTCCAATTATTACTGCGTCATCAATCTCAGGTGAAAGAGAAAGACAAACTATGGATGTTATGTTAACCACTACCATAAGCCCATATTCCATAGTAATTGGAAAGATTACTTCTGCAGTATTTAGAGTTATGACATTCATTATTGCTAGTATTCCTCTTATGGCTGTTTCATTCATGATGGGTGGAATGAAGTGGAGAACACTTTTGGAGTACTTGGTGCTGGCATTTATATTTGCTATCTTCACAGGAAGTATTGGAACATTTTGCTCGTCTATTTTTAAGAAGTCCATTCCTGCAATTATTATTTCATATGTAATATATGGAGTAATCTACGGAGCAACATACTCGCCACTTGTTGTAGCTTCGATTATAGCAGATGATTTAGACGATGTGATCTATGTTCTGCTCACAGATCTGATCAATCCGGTTCATACTTTCATAGTATTCTTCTATGATAGAATTTCTGGAGAGGGTCTCTTAGAGTCCATTTCCTATGGGAATGTGTCAGATTTTACTGAGTGGCTTTTTAGTACAAATGTTTGGCTGGTTCTTTCAAGTATTGTTCAGCTTGCTGTGTCAGCATTTTTCATATGGCTGGCAGCTAAAAGACTTCGCCCGGCTAAGAAATAGTAAAGTGAAATATTTAGGGGACAACAGAATATATGGATTATATTTATAAATTCATAGACAAAATAAGAAGAAAGTTAAATAGAAATATCATGCGTCGTTCTATGACTACAGCAATTATGTGTGGTGTTTTTGGCAGTCTTCTTGTGGTGCTTTTGAGTATGATAATCCCTATGTATTATGCGTATATTTTTGCAATCATCCCGCTGGCAGTGGCGCTGCCGGTGGGATTTTTCATTGGAGTAAAGAAGAGGAAAAATGATAAAGAAACGGCACTCTTCATAGATAGTTTTGGATTTAAGGAGAAGATTATAACAGCTCTTGATAATGAAAAGTACAAGGATCCGATATGCGTTATGCAGAGACAGGATGCGGAAAGGCACCTGAAGGCGGAAGGCAGTAAAGTGAAGGTTAAATTTGAAATCCAATGGGTTAAGATTGGCATTACTCTATTGGCAGTAGTACTTGCCCTGGTGCTTTACTATATTCCAACACCAGCAAAAAAACTGGCGGAAGATAAACATAATGCGGTAGCAAATTCAAAGGATGCAGCGAAAGAAGTAGAGGAGATGCTGGAGGCTCTGGAGAAAATTGATCAGGGCGAACTAAGTCCTGAAGAATTAGAAGAACTTCAGCAGATGATGGAGTCGCTTAATACTTCTCAGCAGGAATTTAAGCAGGCTTCCTCTATGGATGAATATCAAAAAGCAAGAGATAAATATGATTATAAGCTGGATAACATTTCTAATAAGCTGGATTCCATATCTCAAGGAAAGTCGGGAAATGCTACTAAGGAGATGAAGTCTGCTAAAGAATTGGCAGATCATCAGCAGCAGACCAAACCGCAGCAGACTGCTTCAAACCAGAACGGAGAAAATGGCCAGAACGGAGAAAATGGCCAGAACGGAGAGAACGGTCAGAACGGAGAAAATGGCCAGAATGGAGAAAACGGCCAGAATGGAGAAAACGGCCAAAACGGCCAGAACGGAGAAAACGGCCAGAACGGCCAGAACGGTCAGAACGGCCAGAACGGACAGAACGGAGAAAACGGACAGAACGGCCAAAGTGGAGAGAATGGTCAGGGCCAAGGAGAAGGTCAGGGCCAAGGAGAAGGCCAGGGTCAAGGAGAAGGTCAGGGCCAAGGAGAAGGTCAGGGCCAAGGAGAAGGCCAGGGTCAAGGAGAAGGCCAGGGTCAAGGAGAAGGCCAGGGTCAAGGAGAAGGCCAAGGCCAAGGAGAAGGCCAGGGTCAAGGAGAAGGTCAGGGTCAAGGATCAGGTAGTGGTGAGATTAGTAAAGAACATAACCATGACTATGTTAGTGTAAATGAAAATATTACTGGAACATATAATGAGAATAATACATCTCAGTATGCACATGAGCAGAATGGATTAGCTTGGGAAGGAACTCAAGTTCCATATAGTACAGTTGTAAATGACTATAGCCAGAAAGCTTATGAAGGTGTGGACAGCGGAAAATATCCCGGCACCATGTCAGATGTAATAAAGAATTATTTCTCTGGATTATCTGAGTAGTTATTTAAGTTAACTAAGTAATTATCTACATTTAGGAGGTAACCATGACAGACTATAATCAGGCAGTAGGAGTAGTAAATCAGGTTAGAAATGAAATTCATAAAGAAATTATTGGTCAGGAAAAGACTGTTGAAAGTCTTCTTATGGCTCTGTTTACAGGAGGGAATGTACTCTTAGAGGGTATGCCGGGACTTGGAAAGACAAAATTGGTTCAGACCATCAGTCATGTATTTGATATGTCTTTTAAGAGGATACAATTTACTCCTGATCTTATGCCAGCAGATATAACCGGAACAAATATCATGGTAAGAAATGAGCAGGGCAGCAGCTTCAAGTTTGAGGCAGGACCAATCTTCGCCAATGTTATTCTTGCTGATGAGATTAATAGAGCAACTCCTAAAACTCAGTCGGCTCTTCTGGAAGCAATGCAGGAACATACAGTAACAGTGGGTGACTTAACCTACGCGCTGCCAGATCCATTTTTTGTAATAGCTACTCAAAATCCTATTGAGCAGGAAGGAACATATCCACTACCAGAAGCGCAGTTAGACAGATTTGCTATGAAGCTTTTGGTTGAGTATCCAACTAAGCAGGAACTGGCTGCTATCGTAAATCTGACAGAAGGGTTTGGAGTACAGCCGGCGTCACCAGTTATTACTCCATCAATTCTGATTGAGATTAAGCAGATGATACAGCAGATTCCGATTGCAGAACCTGTAATGGATAGGGCATTGACGCTGGTTATGAATACACATGAGGAAAATAAATATATCCGTGAGGGAGCCAGCCCTCGTGCAGCACAGCATATAGTTCGATGTGCCAAGGCGAGAGCGTTTATGTTGGGAAGGCTAAATGTGGCATTTGAAGATATAGACTATGTTGCGCCAGCCGTACTTCGACATCGTATCATACTTAGTTTTGATGCTGTTGCAGATGGAGTGACAGCAGACGATGTAATTGCCAAGTTAGTATAAAAAGTATAGATATCATTTTTAAGGACCGGGTATGCAGACAATAGATCTTCGTGAACTTGAAAAACTTAATACACTTCGTCTAAATATTTGTCGCAGTATGTCTCAGGGTGAAGGACTTAGAAGGTCCTCTGCCAAGGGCCGTTCTGCGGAGTTTTCGGGTTACCGCGAATATGTGCCCGGAGATGATATGAGATATGTGGATTGGAATGCATATGCCAGGTTTGACAAGCTATATATAAAGGAATTCATGGAGGAGAAAGAAGGTAGAGTCAGTATCTATCTAGATACAAGTAAGTCCATGGATTTTGGAGAAAAGCTTAAGAGTACTCTTATGGCTGAACTTACGGAGGCAATCAGCTATATTGCATCCACCAGCAGAGATAGTGTGTATGTGACAGATTTGAGTAATCCGGCGTCCACCTTTAAGGTACCAAATGGAGATCAGGGCGTGGGAAACTTAAAGAGATGGCTGGAGGGAATAAAGCCTCACTCAAGTCTAAGTCTCAGGGATTCACTGAAGAGAGCTGTAAAAGGAAGAGGTGGAGTTGCATTTGTCATTTCTGACTTTATGGATGAAGGTTTTCTAAGTGCGGAGGATGAGATTCTGCGTCTCTTTGCGTATCACGGAATGCAGGTGAATCTTCTCCATGTGCTTTCCAGAGAAGAGCTGGAGATAGAGGAGGACGGTGCATTTCAGCTGATCGATAGTGAAAATGAGAATAAAGAGGTCAGACTTACCCTGGATAGGTATTCCATCAGGGATTATAAAAAGGCTTTGGAAAATTATACGAGGCAGATAAATGAGAAAGCAAAAGCTGTTGGAGCGGGATATGTGCTCTGCTCCACAGGTGAGAGACTTCATAAGCTGATATTTGAAGATATGAGATTCATGTTCGAATATTAGGGGAGGCATTATGACATTTGCGAGTCTTCTCCCACTGATCATGCTGGTGGGAGTTCCGGTAATCATAATTTTATATCTTATGAAGCCTAAGGGCACACGAAAGGTTGTGCCTTCTCTTTTGTTGTGGAAAAATGCCGAACGAAATGATCAGAGCGTGACATTTTCCACGCGACTGATCAATAACATACTTATGATACTGGAGATTTTAGCGCTCCTTTGTCTTATGTTAGCGGCTATGTCCCCGGCAATTAAGAGAGGTGTATCAGGAAGTACCAAGTCTACGATTCTTGTAATAGATACTTCAGGAAGTATGCAGTTCCAGGATGAGAATGGAAAGACAAGACTGGAGGAAGCAATCCTTGATGCCAAGGATTTTGTTGAGACTTCATCTGGGGAAGTGTCAATTATAACCTGTGACAGTAGCATTCAGGTGCTGGTGAATGGCAGTAAGGATAAACAGAAGCTGAAGAGAATTCTTTCTGACATTAGAGCGACTGATACTGCTGGGGATATTAGCAAGGCATCGGGAATTATCGAGTCTCTCGAGAAAGAAGATGTGATAGTATTTACTGATGGAAATGGTGCTGCCGGCCTGGAAGAAATGGCTTCGGGCATGTCCATGGATATCAAGGTGTATGGAAATGTTGTTCAGAATGTGGGACTGACGCAGATGTCCATGAAGAAGAATGATTCTGGACATTATGATGTGGCCATCGGTTATCAGAACAGGGGAGAGGAAAGCAGAACATTTGATATTTCTCTCTATGATGCTGATGAAAATCTGTTGGATGTTCGTAGCGTTGAAGTGGCCGGAAATCAGTATGGAACTGTTCTTATGATGGACAGGGATGTGAGTGGAAATTATGTTAGGGCGGAGATAAGCGGTCTTACAGAGGATGGACTTCTAAGGGATAATGTTGCATTTGCAGTTAAAACAGATGCTGCGGAGAAAGCAATGTACCTAGTGGGAGTTGGAAATACATATTTTGAGAAAGCCTATATTGCAGTTACAGCGGAGACGATAGTTAAAGTAACTTCTGATGGGGATGTTTCCGAGAAAAATGCAGTTGCAATATATGATAGGGCTGACCTTGTTAAAAAGAATCTGCCAAGACTTGTTCAGGCGTATAAACCAGAGGGTGCAGAAACTATTTCAGGAGCTATGGTTACGGTTAAAACCGGAAATTTTATAGCTGATATGTCTGACTATTCATTTGGCGCATCTAATCTCAGTGTGTTGGAATGTCCTGAATGGGCTGAGCCGTTGATGGTAGTAAATGATGGCTCTGGCGAAGAAAAGGTAGTTGCATATTACGGAGAAGAAAATGGTGTTCGTCAGGTAGTGCTTGGTTTTGATATCAGGGACAGCGAATATCCTCTACTTGCAGAATTTCCTATTTTTGTAGCGGATAGTATCAATTATCTTACAGATGAAAGTCTGGTTCAGAGTAAATATCTTCAGGCAGGCGAGATGCTGGATCTTAGTCCTTCAGTTAGTAGTGCCATGAAACTGGAATCGGTTGATAAAGGGGCGTTTAGTGGTAAAGCAAAGCCAGATAAGAATGGAGCGGCTGATACCTCAATATCAGGATTATGTAAACTAACCGATGTGGACTCAAATAATGCCACAAAAGAAGAATATTTCGTTGTAAGATATCCTAGCGTGGAAGCTGATGGAACTACAGTAACTGAATCCATGAGCTATATTACTGATGCTGAATATGGTGTTAGATTCGGATCAATTAAAAGAGTTTGTCTTATAATTGCTCTGCTGATTCTTATCCTTGATTGGGTCATTTATATCAGGAGGAGGGTGAGAATCAGAAGACCGGAGCTTATCTGGAGAGCTGTACTAACACTGTTCGTGATTCTTGCGATTATTGGTATACATCTACCTGGCAGGAAGAATAAAGTAACCACCATTTTCGTGGTAGATATGTCAGATAGTAATATTGCCAGTTTGGCAGAAGAAGAAAACTATCTCAGGAATACCATTTCCAAGATGCCTCATAGCGATTCCTATGGAGTGGTAACATTTGGGCGTAGTGCTATGACTGAGCAGTTTGTAAGTGATGAGGCTGAGTATCTTGGAATTGCTACAAATCCGGACGGTTCTGCTACGGATATTGAGGGAGCGGTGGAATATGCCATATCTCTAATTCCAGATAGTAGACTGGGCAGAGTTGTAATCCTTACTGATGGTAAGGAAACAGTTGGTGATGTGGTTCAGACTGCTGACAAGCTTAAAGAAAATGACGTGGAAATCTGTGCAGTGCTTTATGAGACTGAGCTGTCGCAGGATGTCTATATGCAAAATGTGGATATGCCAGACAAAATGGCTACGGGAGATGCTTACAACATTAAAGCGACGGTTTTCAGTACATATGAATGTGATGCAAAGCTTAAGCTATATAATGGCAGCGAAGTGATCGATTCCATGGATGTTCATCTTACAAAGGGTGAAAACACATTTATAATGAAAGAAGTTGCCGGTGATGATGCTATTGAGGAAAGATATCTTACAGTTGAAGCTGAGGGCGATACTGTTGTGGAGAATAATAGCATGGTGGCGGCATCGCTGGTTGAGGCACCACAGAAAATCCTGCTGGTTTCCGGCCTTGCTGAAGATAGCAGTGGACTGGAGCATATGATAGAATCACTGAACAAGGATATGACTGTTGTGTCAGCGTTAAATGCACCAGACACAATAGCTGGACTTTTGAAATATAAGACTATTATCCTGGATAACTGTTATATAAATGATCTTCCTGATGGGTTCAAAGCAGCTCTTCAGTCCTATGTCAGGGACTATGGTGGTGGACTTATCTGTACTGGTGGAAAGGAAAGCTACGCTCCAGGAGGATATAAGGATACGGTTCTTGAGGAGATTCTTCCGGTAGATATGATGCCAAAGGGAATAGAGGAAGCTCCGTCTCTGGCAATGGTTATGGTTATTGATTGTTCCGGTTCGATGGATACAGCAGGTTATGATCCTAACACAGGTCAGAGTGTGGGAAGAAGTAAAATTGATGTTGCGGTGGATGCTGCCATTGAGGCAGTTAATACTCTCAACAGAAATGATTATGTTGGAGTTATGACATTTAGCGACAAATATGAGTGGAGACAGAAGATTGTTCAGGCGGAAGATAAGGATGCTATCATTGAAAGAATTGAAGAAATTGGAATCATGGGTGGAACTGTCATCAAGCCTGCAGTAGCTGCTGCTGCTGAGGAAATAAGTGATGTGGATGCAGGAGTAAAACATATACTGCTTCTTACTGATGGTGAGGGTGAAACCAAGGATTTTGATGATGTAATTAAATATATAAATGATAATGGAATAACTATGTCGACTATAGCTGTAGGCTCTGATTCGGATACGAAGTTGCTGGAACAACTGGCAGAAGACTGCGGAGGTCGTTATTACTATTCTGATTCTTCTAGCGAGGTTCCGAAGATATTTGCAGAAGAGGTTTATCTGTCAGGGACAACATATTTTAAGAATGGTGATTATGCTCTTAGCCTTCGTAATAATGAACTTGTATCAGGTTTATATGCAGACGGGATTCCAAACATTACAGGTTACATTGCCACCTCTACGAAGAATGGTGCTAGAGAGATTATTACCACCAGTGAAGATGATCCGCTCCTTTCGGCTTGGCAGTATGGATTAGGGCATTCTATAGCGTGGATGACAAATGCTTCAGGAGAGTGGAATGGTGCTCTTGCCGCGCAAGATGATTATCTGGAAATGTGGAACAAGATGTTATCCTATGCAAGTCTTCAGAGTGATATCGGACAGGATAGTGTGTCTTTAACCAAGCGAAGAGGCAAGGTTGAGATTAGCTATGTGGCAAGTGATTATTCTGAAGATACTGAAGTGATAGGAGTTTATACATCTCCATCAGGAGAAACAGAGGAACTGGTATTGGAACCAGGTGATCCTGGCTGTTACTCAGCTGTTTTTCAGCCGACAGAGATGGGAGTTTATACTGTAAATATCAGGCGTGATGAGGGAGAAGAAACTGTAGCTTCAACTACAGCCATAGAGACTGTACAGTTCTCTGAGGAGTATAGAAGGGATATTTCAAATGCCAACTTTAAAGCATTTGTTGAAGCAAATGGACGAATCCTGGATGAGAATTCAAAGGTGTTTACTAAACTTAAGGTTTCCAATAAGAATAGGCGAGATATAACCGGAATACTTATAGTCCTCTCGGTTATAATGCTTCTTATGGATATTGTAATCAGGAGATTTGACTTAAGCCGAATTCTTTTTAGTAGAATGTCAGGTAGAACATCAGCTGAAAGTGTTCAAAATACTGGAACTATCAAGAAGGCAAAAACTGATAAGAAGAATAAGAAACAGAATGTTAGTGAAAATGTTCCGGAAGGTGCTTATGAAAATCCGCCTGTTGGAATGAATGATATGCCAGGTCAACAAGCTGTTGAATTGGATATAAAGCAGATGAAGAAGGCAGAGAAGAAGGCTAAGAAAGCTGCTAAGAAACAGACGGTAGATCAAACGCCTGCAGGACTTGATACAACTACACTTCTGCAGAAGAAGAAGGATAGAAACTTGTAAGAATCTAAGTGACTGCTTAGAACAATTTGGTTAATGAATAATTAGTGAGACTCATTTGTAGCGTTACATTACTGAGATAGTAGTGTCGCTGCAAGTGGGTCTCTTTTTATTCTGAGTATATAGTTATTCTATGTATGATCTATGTATGAATTTAATTATGAAAATATAATTAACTAAATATTATGAAAATATAATTAACTAAATAGGTTGACATCACTAGAAAAATGTGATATAAATGCGTACATGAATATATGAACGAGTGTTCATATATAAAAGGAGGATTAATATGTCTGAAGAAGAAAGAAAATTTCTTGAAATCGTAAACCTTATGAAGGGCTTTGGTTCTGGAGAGTCAAGACAGGAGGTTCTAAAGGGAATGAACTTTACAGTGGCGAAAGGTGAGTTTTGCGTTTTGCTTGGTCCTTCTGGTTCTGGCAAATCAACACTTTTAAATATTATTGGTGGAATCGATAATCCTGATTCAGGATACATTTCTATAAACGGAGATAAACTTGAGGAAATGGGTGAGAAAGGTCTTACCCAGTATAGAAGAAAGCACCTGGGATATGTTTTTCAGATGTATAATCTTATTCCAAACTTAAATGTTAAGGAAAATGTGGAAGTAGGCGCTTATCTTTCAGATAACCCACTTGAAATCGATGAACTTCTTGAAACTCTAGGTTTATATAAGCATCGTCATAAGCTCCCAAATCAGCTTTCCGGCGGACAGCAGCAGCGTGTTTCAATTGGACGAGCAATCGTAAAGAATCCTGATATCCTTTTATGTGATGAGCCTACGGGTGCTCTTGATTACAATACATCAAAAGAAATACTTAAGCTTATTGAGGATGTAAATCAAAAATATGGAAATACCATAATTATGGTTACACATAATGAAGCAATCAAGAATATGGCTGATCATGTTATAAAGCTTCGTGATGGTGTGGTTCGACACAATGATATTAATGAGAAGAAGATTTCAGCGGTTGATCTTGAGTGGTAACAAAATATGATGATGGAAGTTGAGGACTTAAGATGAAAAAAATTAAAAGCCCACTTAAAAGAAGAGTATTTAGAGAGTTGATTGGTGAGTGGCGTAAGTATCTTGTTATAGCGCTTTTCCTGATACTGATGATTGGTTTTATATCAGGAATGTATGTTGCAAATAATAGTATGTTAACATCAGCTGAAAATAAAAAGGTTGAATATAAACTTGAGGATGGCTCATTTGAGCTGAGTGATAAAGCAAGTTCGGAGATGCTTGAAGCTCTTGAGAAGGGTGAGAAGGCAGATGTTAAGCAGTATTATCTGGATAAGGGATATACTGAAGCTGATAAGGAGGTTAAGAAGGCTGTAGATGAGGCGATTCCTGAAGAGATTGAAAAGGCTGTAAAGGAAGGAATTGAGGAGAAAGTAAGAGCGCAGGCTACTGCTGGAGTTGAGGCTCAGCTTTCACAGTACGCTGACATGGGTATTGAGGTCAGTGAAGAAGAAAAAGAAAAGCAGATACAGACAATTGTTGATGAAAATCTTCAGGCGGCAATTGATGAGTATTATGAGGATGCTTATGAAGAGGCCTATGACGAGTTTATAAATAGCAGTGATTATGATGAGGCTATTGAGGAAGCTAAGGAGGAAGCGTATAAAGAGGTTGAGAAGACTGTAGATGAAGAGTATGAAAAGGCTGCTGATAAGTATGACCTGGATAATCCTGATTATAAACCGGTTTCGATAACTGTTTTCGAAAATTTCTATAAAGATGCAGTTGAAGAAAATAATAGAGACGAGAAAAAAGATGGTAAGATCCGAATTTATAAAGATAGAACGAATGTAGACCTGTACAGTATTCATGAGGGTAAACTTCCGGTAAATGAAAATGAAATTGCAATCGATAGAATGCATGCTAAAAATGTGAATGTCAAAGTTGGTGATACAATAAAGGTAGGCGGTGAAGAGTTTACAGTTTCTGGACTTATTGCCATGGTTAACTATAGTACCCTCTATGAGAAGCCTACTGATTCTATGTTTGATGCAATATTTTTTGATGTTGCCATCGTAACAGATGAAGGTTTTGATAGAGTAAATAGTAATATCCATTATAACTATGCGTGGATATATAATAGTAAGCCAGAGGATGAGGTTATAGAGAAAGAACTCTCTGAAAATGTAATGGCTGCACTTATATCACAAACTGTTGTAAATGGAACAGATAAAAAGGAACTGACAATCGAAGGATATTTACCAAATTATTCCAATAATGCAATCCATTTTGCTACTAATGATATGGGTGGAGATAAGGCAATGGCAGGAATATTACTTTATATACTTGTTGGTGTTCTTGCATTTATTTTTGCCATAACCATCAGTAATACAATAACCAAAGAGGCTTCGGTTATTGGTACACTTAGGGCATCTGGTTATACGAAGGCAGAGCTGGTAGTCCACTATATGACTATGCCAGTCCTTGTTACACTGCTGGCAGCGATTATTGGAAATGTGCTTGGATATACTGTATTCAAAAATATTGTAATAGGAATGTATTACAATTCGTATAGTCTACCAACATATCAAACCTATTGGACATCAGATGCATTTATAAAAACAACGGTTGTCCCACTTATAATAATGTTCATTATAAATCTTTTTGTTATTGTAAGAATGATGCGTTTTTCTCCGCTGAAGTTTTTAAGACATGATCTAAAGATGAAGAAACGCAAGAAAGCAATTCGCCTTCCAAAGTGGGGATTTCTTGCCCGTTTCAGAATGCGTATCCTTCTTCAAAATATGCCCAATTACATAGTTCTTGTTTTAGGTATTTCATTTGTAATGCTTATGTTGGCTATGGCAGTTGGATTTCCAGAATCACTAGATGTATATAAGGAAAATGTTACTGATATGATGTTTGCTAAATATCAGACCATTTTGAAGTCCACAGAAGATGATGACGAAAATCCGATTGAAACAACAACAAAGTCAGCTGAGAAGTTCGCGATGACTGGCTTAGAATATGTAAAAGGTGATTATAAGGAAAGTATATCTGTATATGGCATTGAGAATAATAGTGCGTATATTCAGATTCCTGATAATCTTTCTGAAGATGAGGTATATATATCTGCGACATTTTCAGAAAAATATAAGTTAGCTAAAGGTGACACATTTACCTTGAATGCTAAGTACGATAATGAGATATATTCTATGAAGATAGCCGGTATATATGATTATTCCGGCGCACTTACTGTATTTATGCCAATAGAAAACTATCGAAATTATTTTGATGAAGATGAGGATTACTTTACAGGATTTATGGCTAATGAAGAAATTAAAGGCATCGATAGTAAGTATATTGCAACCACAATTACTGAGGATGATGTTCTAAAGATTTCCAGACAGCTGGATCACTCGATGGGAGCTTATATGAAATATTTCCAGGTGGTCTGTATAATTCTGTCAGCAGTACTTATATATCTGCTTACAAAGATTATTATCGAGAAAAATGAAAATGCTATCTCTATGGTAAAAATCCTAGGTTATGAGAATAAGGAAATCAGTGGACTGTATATGACATCAACTACAATAGTGGTAATAATATCCTGTGTAGTTGGAATAATAGTCGGGTTCTATGCTATGGATGTCGTATTTAAGATATACCTAATGAGTATGGAAGGATGGTTTAACTACGTTGTTACCCCAATAGGTTTTATCAAGATGTTTGTATTCGTATTTGTTGCATATCTATTCGTAATGGTACTTGATTATCATAGGATTAAGAAAATTCCTATGGATGAGGCACTTAAGAATGTGGAGTAAATAAGTAATACAATATCTAATTAAGTACTCGTCCATAGATTCTGAAATCACTATTTTCACTTATATTAATAGGATTGTATGCAGGGTTAAGAGAGACCAGCTGAAGCTGGCTCTCTTTTTTATTGGATTTATTAAAATGAAGTTTTTTGCAATAAGCTTCACCATCAAGGTAGAAGATTCCAATATCTCCCTCTTGTAATTCCGAAGTCCTTCTTACCCATACAATGTCTCCATTTTCATAAAGAGGATTCATACTATCTCCATGAATTCGTACTCCAAAATCAGCATTTTCAGGAACCAGAGGAGAGAGTTCCAATGAGATTTCCATCATATGATGATAATCATTATCTACAAATTCACCAGGACCTGCAGAGGCTGGTAGTTCATAAACTGGTAATACGCGGGTTTTCTGTGGGGCAGTAAAGTTAATTATATTATTAGATTTATCAGAAGCACTAATACCTGAATTATTAGTATCTGAATTATTAGTATCTAAATTATTAGTATCTGAAGCATTATTACCTGAAAGAACATATTTATCGGAGCATTTTAATAGTTCAATATATTCAGCCACCTTCTGGATTCCATTGGCATTAAGGTCGTTTAAATTAAGGCTATTCGTATTAAGTGAAGTGTTTGGCTCTGAAGAGTTAAGAGAGCAGCTATTTAAAAATCCAATAAAATTAGAATAAATATCTTCGATATTATAGATCTGGCATAAGGCTAGAAACTGAGTAGCATTTGGAGATGCGAGTCCCTTTTCCCAGGAAGATATAGATTTATTCTTAGTTGGAAGTCCCATTTCAGTAAGTCTCTTAGCAACCTCTATCTGAGACAAGCCGGCTTCTCGTCTAAACCTTACGAGTTTTTCAGTTATTTCATATATATCATGCATATGTATGTCCTCTTATATATTTCTTATATGTAATGATACTACATATGAAAGATTAAATCAACTTAAAAATCCAAAAATATTAGAAAAATATTCTTGACTTCTAAAAATATTAGATTTATAATCCGGATACAACGATATCGTTAGATCAAATATTCGAATATAAAAATCTAAATTAAGAGTCCGAACCACGAGTTTAGAACCAAGAGTTTAGAACCACGAGTTTAAAATATAGATTCAAATAAAATCTAATATAGGAGTTTGATAGATATGGAACAAAGCGTACATAAGAAATATGTAAAGGTTAAAGCGGATTTTACTGTTGAGGGGGAGATTATTCCATGTTCAATTGAAGATGAGGAAGGAAACATTTACGAGATACAAAGGATTACTGATATCCGAAGAGCTGCCTGTTTGAGGGCTGGGGGAAGAGGGCTTAGATTTACATGTGTTGTTGATGGATACGAGAAGAAAATCTACTACGAAGAAAATAATAAATGGTTTGTAGAGGTGTGAAGATTATTACCCACCTAATGAGGTAGAATATAGTCAAGTTCAAAGATAAAGGCTGAGTCAAGGCTAAGCCCAAATCATATAAGGTTCTCGAGCACTTTATAAAATTGTGGTTAATGGAGGTATTGTTATGAGAAAGAATGGTTTAAATAACTTATTTAGAAATTTTAGTGAAGAGAAGGTGATATCAATACTTATGATGCTTATGGCAATTTTGTTCTTTATGCCAATCGTTGGAATTGTACTTATCTGTAAGAGGGACTCTAATCCACTGGTAAGAGCTGTCGGCGCAGTCCTACTGGTAGCCGGTGTGATAATAATGCTTCGAACAGGTGGTGCAAGTATAGGCGTATAAATAAGCATAAATAAGTATTTATATAAAAATTTTTATTTATTTTATATTTTTTATGAAAGAGTAAAGACTTAAATCCTAAAAGTCTTTACTCAAAATCTAAAAGAGATGAAATTATGTGTCTAGTGTCTGAAAAGCGCTCCTGTAAAATACAGCAGGGGCGTTTTTCTTTTGTTTGAATAATTGGAGTCATTGTGGCAAAATGAAATATGGCTTTGAAAGACATAGAAAATAGATTAAATAAATAGATTAAATAAATAGATTAAATAAATAGATTAAATATAGTATAGAAAAATTAAACGATAAAGAACATGAAAAGCAATAATGATACAATCGACAATATAACAAAAGATACAAATGCTGGTACCGAAAAAGATATCGCGAAAGAGATGAATTCAAATCAGGAAAAACAGCAAGCTCAAATAGATAAGATGTTTAAGCAAGATTCTATCAGGATTGTCATTATGGCTGTTGTAGCTGTAATAGCAGTTGTTTCTCTTTTGATAAAAAGTAAGCTTGATAACTCTACATCAGATGGTGAACTAATAAAGGATTATAGGCAAACCGTTTCCTCCAGTGATTACATTATTCATGCTCTTGGAGGTATGGAGGGTAAGGAATGCTATATCAACTCTATTGACTGCCTTGAGAAAACTTATGCTGCAGGTTACAGACTGTTTGAGGCAGATGTTTCATTTACCAGTGACGGAGTTCTTGTTCTGGCACATAGTGGTGAGAATAATGTATGGAGCAAAAACGACTGGGAGAAAAGGCTGGGGCAAGAGTATCCATTTGGAGCCGGATCGATTGTTCCTGAGGAATACGATGAGGAAAAGCATCTTGCTACTTATTCGGATTTTATGACATTTAAAATTCAAGGAAAGTACAGGGCATCCAGCTTTGCGGACCTACTGGACTTTATGGAAGAGCATACAGATATGTATGTAATGGTGGATGCAGGAAATAGAAGTTATGAGGACACCCGGACTTACTATCAGGAGATAGTGAAGGAGGCTGATGGAAGAACAGAGGTGCTTGACCGTCTTATTGCTGGAGGCCAGACCACAGATATGGTGAAGGCGGCAAGAGAGGCATATGACTTTCCGCTTATAAATCTTTACTATCCTGCAGATGATAAGAGGGAAGAGATAATATATACACCAGAGAAATTTGCTAAGTACTGCAAGGAAAATGATATTACAAGCTTTAGTGTGGCGAAGGAAGTATATACACAGGAAGTGGCTGAAAAGCTGGAGAAAAATAATCTCATTTCCTATGTGTTTACGGTAAATGATCCTGCAGAGGATAAACAGATTAGAGGATATGGGGCCGATGTGATTGGCACGGATTACTTATGGGTAGGTGATGAGTAATGAGTACATATGTGATGAGCGACCTGCATGGCTGCTTTGATGAATTTCAAAAAATGCTAAAAAAATTAGATTTTAGTGATGAAGACCAGCTTATTATTGCAGGGGATTATATTGACCGAGGCAAGCAGAGCCTCGAGATGTTGGAGTGGCTGAAAAATCCGCCTGAAAATGTAACGCTGATCAAGGGAAATCACGATGAGGAATTCGTCTATTATATTGATTTATTGGAAGAACTAGAGAAAAATCTAGACAAAAATCTAGACAAGAATTATTGGGGGCTAAATTCTAGAAAAGATTCAGAAGAAGATTCGGAAGAAACATCAGAAGAAACATTAGAAGAAACATCAGAAGAAACATTAGAAGAAACATCAGAAGAAACATTAGAAGAAACATCAGAAGAAACATTAGAAGAAA
>CAMNGU010000046.1 GCA_946538525.1 uncultured Lachnospiraceae bacterium | reverse complement strand
AAAAAAATCGCAGCCTTGGTTATTTCAGGACTGCGATTTTTATTGCGTTGTTAATAATTTGAAATAAAAGTTTAATTCAGTATATTAAATCGTATTTCAAGATGATTAGTTTACCCAGGCACCATCTGCACCCAGTGTATATCCATCTATTGTTGTGCTCTTAGCCATTGCTCCAGAAGAGTTGAAGTAATACCATTTTCCTTCGATTTCCTGCCATCCTGTAGCCATTACACCGTCGCTCTGGAGGTAGTACCAGGCTCCACCACTCTGAAACCACTGCTTTTCAAGCATTCCGTTATTGCTGAGATAAAACCAGTTTCCTGAGCTTGAGCTTTGAATCCATCCACTCTGCATAGCACCTGAACTAGTGAAGCTGAACCAGATGTTGTCAATCTTTACCCAACCGGTAGCCATAAGACCGCCACTCTGGAGGTAGTACCAGGCTCCACCACTCTGAAGCCACTGCTTTTCAAGCATTCCCTTATCTGACATGTAATACCAGCCTGCGCTACTCTTTAGCCAGCCAGTAGCAAGATATCCGGAAGAGTTGAAGTAATACCATTTTCCACCGTCATAGAACCATTCATTTGCTGGATAAGAACCGTCGCCCTTATCATACCACCAGCCGCCTGCGCTGTGCATCCATTCGCCAGTGTTCATAGTGTAACCATCAACATACTTAGTTCTTGGTGTAACAATAGTAGTAAAATCTGTATATCCAAAGTCAATATCTACAGAGTTAACATTTATACCATCAATAAATGTGGTGCTTCCTGCCTGCCAGATGTGTCTTGAGATGTTTTCGTTGTATGTTCCGTTATATCTGGCAATCCATCTATAAACACCATCAAGCTGTGTGAAATCAACATAGTTCTTAGCCCAGTTCTCATTGCAGTAAACCATAGGGGTATAACCTGCTGATTTAATCTCATTACAGAAGGCTTTTGCCATATCTGTGATAGTCTGTTTTCCAAGAGAAGTCTGACTCTTGTCCTCTAAGTCGATAGCAACAGGATAGCTTACATTGTATCCCTGAAGCTGATTTATAACCCACTGTGCATCTCGCTTTGATTCACTGACAGACTGTGCTGTACTATAGAAGTAAACACCGGTCTTGATTCCAGCGGCACTGGCATTTGCCATGTTCTTCTTGAAGTAAGGATCGAGTTTATGAGCGCCATGTCCAACTCTTACAAAGGCAAATGAAATTCCTTCGGATCTAACTTTATTCCAGTCCATATTTCCTTGATACTGAGATACATCAATACCCTTTGTGGAACCTGTGTTAGTTGTGACATCGTCTCTTAAGTAACCGTTGCTGTCAAAATACTTGTAGCTTCCATCTATAAGCTGCCAACCTGTCATCATTCGACCTTTTTTCCATGAACCGTGATCTGATTCACAGAAGTAGTAGGTGTGAGATTGAACAGTCTGAAGACCTGTTACCATGTATGTGTCATCGCCAAAGTAGTACCAGCCATCTTCGTAAACCCATTGATTTTTGTAACGGGTTCCATCTTCATAGGTGTAGAACCAACTTTCTCCGTCCTTTCCCCATCCGGCAGCCTCGACGCTTACGGTGCTAAATATAATTGTAGAGGCAAGGATGAGGGCAGCTAGTACAGCTCTTATAAAGCTTAAGTCTAATTTGTTCTTCATAAGTCCTCCCTTTACTTAGTTATTGATAAAAATCCAGCATATATTCTACTTGTTCTTATTATCAAAATATCATCAAGGATTGCAGGAGTTTTTTTAGAAACGGAGCAATCCGTATGCCATGATATGAAAATAAAACAAAAAAATACAGCGGACTTTTTAATTTGTCCGCTGTACTAAGATACCACGAAATCGTTTATTTTACAAGGCTTGCACGAGAACTGTTAAAGTATCGCCTTGTAAACAAAGAATAGTTATCAGTCTTCTTCGAAAAGTGTTGTTACATAACTTCCATCGGTGGCATTAATTATAACTCTGGCAATAGTTTCTTTTTTGGAATTATCAGCTTCTAATGCCCAGACAGGAGTGAGCTGCGTAGTACCGTTCTCCAGTTCGATTGGATAATATTCAAGATTAACGCTGTCAAATACAATCTTATCATCTGCCTTTTTCAGCATGTCATTGGTCAGGTTGTTGGATGATTCTTCAACAAAACAGTTCATGGCGTCTGAGAATTTAAGGAGTCCTACGCTGTCGCTTACAGTTTCATTGAAATTATACTTTGCTAAGATGTCAAAACCAATTACTCCGGAATCATTGACATAGATTGTGTTAGATAGTATTTCTTCGGCCTCGCTATCATCAACTTTACTTGTATCAGGCATAATTGGAAGGCCGCAAAGGCTATATAGATAAGCTGCCTGATATCCATTTCGCACTGCTCCTTCAAGTGTTGCTGATTCAAAACTTGCATCGCTGAAGAAAACTAATTCATTCTTTTGAATTTCTACATCGCTAGGTATGACAATTTCATGAAGATTTGCATCATATATCAATCCCTCATTTGGAAAACTTAAATTAAGAATATCTTTCAAAGTACCCGTTACTTTTTCGTTAAGTTCCTCCTCTGAAGATTTGCATTCATTTGGTCTGTCGCTCATTATATCAGGGATATTATATGATTTAAGCCCGTTTTTGTAGTAATATATATTTCCATCCGGACAGGAAGCGGTTACATATTTGAGATTATCGTCTCCTGTTGCTTTCGAAATATCCTTAGGGTAAAGGGCTACTATAAGTTCGTTATAAGTCTGGCTGAAGGATATCAGCAGCTGATACTCTGTATTATTATATGTTCCTTCGTAGGTATGAGAGTAGTATGTTGCTTCATCTATCCATGCTTTATGTGTGGAAGACATATAGTTATATGTGTCATTATTACGGTAAGATGCAGCCATAGCGCTGTAGACAATTTCTTGAGAATCTCCTTTATCAAAGTTTAGATATTCTCTGTCGCTTGACTGTATAGCAACTCCGGTGCCTCCAAATATTTTTTCGACAATTTCATTTTCATTAACATTTTCTGCGGTTAATGGCTCAACATTATAAACAGCGATATTGTTTGTGTCATTTACATTGTAGATTACATTTATCTCGGCACTTTTACCATCTATGGAAAAGTTATTGCTGTATTCCAGTTGTGATCCACCTAGCATTTCGCTTAAGGTTTTGCCAGAACTGTCCGGTAAACCACTGCCATTATCTGATTTTTTATTGGTATCTTCGCTATTGCTTGCTGTGTTGGTGGATTCAGTTGCACCGTAGTCTGTAACTACTGTGTCAGTTTTTCCGCATGCAGGCAGGGCGAGCAGCGCAGCAAGGAATAGACCTACCAGCTTCTTTTTGTTGGATTTCATCATGGTTCTCTCTAGATATGAGGTCTTATAAGGTGTATTTATTACACTATCACCTTTTACTATTTTACGAAAAATTATATATATAAATTGTATACAAAATGTATATGATGGTGGATTACTTAAAAACTTGCGAAATAATAGGTTCTTTTTATATAATTATGTGGAGACCAGGTGAGTCTAAAATTTTAAGAATAAATATAGTGAGGTGGATGAATGCTTCGTTATGAGGACATCAAGGATATATCCGATGGCAGAAAATATAATGAACATGATAAAACTCTTCTAGGTACAAATGGATGTAAAGGTTGTAGTCACTGCTGTAAGTCGGATATGGGCAGATCTATAGTGCTGACTCCGTATGATGTATATGAACTATGCCGCGGTACTGGTAAAAGTTTTGATCAGCTGCTAGTTGGATTTTATATAGAACTATCAATGATCGATGGCATCGTCCTTCCACATCTTAAGATGGATGAGGGGTGTAAATTCCTTAAGGATGAAAGATGCAGCGTTCATCAGTATCGTCCGGGAATATGCAGACTGTTTCCTTTGGGAAGACTATATGAGGATGGTTCATTTAGCTATTTCCTTCAAAAAGATGAGTGCGTTATAAATAGCAGAACTCCAGTGGTGATAAGCGACTGGCTGGGAATAGACAGACTTGAAGAAAATACGAAGTTTATAAATAAATGGCATAAATTCATTCAACTTGAGATGAAGAAGGTAAATGAGCTTCGGGATATGACAGGATTTGAGGTAAAACGCCTCAAGGACCTGGAAGAAAAATATCTTGAGGAATATGCTCAGGCCATAGAGGACTATGACAGATATAATGAGCTTGGATGTGAAGAATATAGAACTGCCAAGTGTGAGGAGATGCAGGAGAATTCAGAGGATAGGATAAAGGGTATTATGAAGGAGTGCCTGTCTATATTCTTTATGCAGCCTTATGATACGGATAAGGATTTTTATCCTCAGTTTGATGAACGAATGAAGACTGGGATTAAGAGACTGAGAGAGTTATCTTTCTAGTTAGTGTTTTGAAAAATGCATAGATGTTCGTATAAAGAAAATGAAAATATAAAGAAAATGTCTCGATAATAAAATATCGAAAATAAATAGAAAAAATAGAAAATAGATCGAAAATATAAAATCGAAAATAAATAGAAAATGGTTGAGTAAATTGAACGAGAAAAAAGATTTAGATAATAAAGGTTTAGAAGAGAATAAGACGATAAAAAAATGTTTGGTTGCCATGAGTGGTGGCGTAGATAGTTCAGTGGCGGCATATCTTATGAAGGAGGAGGGCTATTCTCCTATAGGAGTGACAATGATGCTCCATAATCAAGATTTAGCCTGTACAGTAGGTACACATCTCTGCTGTACTCCTGATGATATAGAAGATGCAAGAGTTGTGAGTTCTTCGCTGGGTATCCCATTTTATGTAGTTAACTTTATGGAGGGATTTAAAGAGAAGATAATTGATAAATTTATTGAAACTTATCTTAGAGGAGAAACACCCAATCCTTGTATAGACTGTAACCGTTATATGAAATTTGGGCGCCTTTTCGAGATGGCGGATGAGCAAGGGTGCGAGAAGGTTGTAACCGGGCACTACGCTCGTGTTGAATATGATGAAAGTAGGAAATGTTACAGATTAAGGCGTGCAGTGGATCTAACTAAGGATCAGACCTATGTATTATATTTTCTAAGTCAGCAGCAGCTGGAGAGACTTCATTTTCCTTTGGGAGAGTATGAGAAGACAAAGGCTCGTGATATAGCTGAGGAGCAGGGAATAATCGTTGCCAGAAAGCATGACAGTCAGGATATATGTTTCGTGCCGGATGGTGATTATGCCGGATTTATGGAACGGGAAGCAGGGGCTACAGTGAGAGCTGCTTTGGAAAAATCCGCTGCAGGAACAGCTAGAGAAAATGATATTGAAAACTCTGCAGAAGAAACTGAAGAATCCGTGGATTCTTCTAAGAATGGCATGTTCATAGATATGGATGGAAAAGTTCTGGGACCACATAAGGGCTTTTATCATTATACAATTGGACAGAGAAGGGGCCTTGGTATACCAGCGGCGGATAGACTGTATGTGGTTGACATAATTCCAGAAACCAACCAGGTTATTTTAGGCTCAAATGAAGATCTTTTTACTAGAAGAGTTGATGCCATTAACTTCAATCTGATAAGTATGCCTGACGAGGATAAGCTTATCGGCCGCAGTGACGGAGTCGATGAAACATTAGATAATACAGAAATCAGTAGAATTTTTGCAGAGAAAAATATACAGGATATTAATATCATGGCGGATGATATATTGATGAGAGTTTCTGCGAAAATAAGATACAGGGCCAAAGATACCATGGGTGTCTTGGTACTTCATTCAGATAAGACCGCAACAATGATCTTTGATGAACCCGTTAGAGCAGTGACTCCTGGACAGAGTCTTGTGGTTTATGACGGAGAATATTGTATAGGTGGTGGAACAATAATCAGGTAGTGAATCAGTTGGTGAATTAGTGTGGAGGTGTGGATAATGACGGAACAAGAGTTATTAGAGTATATGAATCAAGGGGAAGCTTTATGCCGCTCAGTTGATGTGGTAGATCCAAAGCTTTATGATGAATATGGTGTCAAGAGAGGTCTTAGAGATCTGAATGGACATGGAGTTCTGACTGGAGTAACAAATATTTCCAGAGTAGTATCATCCAAGATGATTGACGATGTTGAAGTATTCTGTGATGGTGAACTTTGGTATCGTGGTTACAATGTAATTGAAATGGTAAAGGATTTCGGATTCAAAAGATTTGGATTTGAAGAGGTTGCATATCTTCTTCTCTTTGGTGAACTTCCAAATACAAAGCAGCTGGCAGGATTTAGAGAAACACTTGGCAGTCTGAATCATTTACCTACGAATTTCACAAGAGATGTAATCATGAAAGCACCTAGCCGTGATATCATGAATTCAATGACTAAATCTGTACTGACACTGGCATCCTATGATGATTATGAAGTGTCAGATCTTTCAATCTCAAATGTACTTCGTCAGTGTATGGCTCTCATCAGTGAGTTCCCAATGCTGGCGGTTTATGGATATTGTGCATACAGTCATTATGAGAAGGATGAGAGTATGTATATTCATCGTCCTAATCCAAAGCTTAGCACTGCGGAGAATTTCCTGAGGATGTTGAGACCAAACAAGGAATATACAGAATTGGAGGCACAAGTTCTCGATGCGGCTCTGGTGCTGCATATGGAACATGGCGGTGGTAACAATTCCACATTTACAACCCGTGTTGTTTCCAGTGCGGGTTCTGATACATATTCGGTTATAGCAGCAGCCCTTTCATCACTGAAAGGACCAAAGCATGGTGGTGCTAATATCAAGGTTATGCAGATGATGGAAGATATTAGAGCACATGTGCCGGATTATAATGATACGGATGCTCTTAAGGATTATCTGTCGAAGATAGTTGAGAGAAAGGCATTTGATAACCGTGGTCTTATCTATGGTATGGGCCATGCAATCTATGCTATTTCAGACCCAAGAGCAAGAGCATTTAAAGAGTTCGTTGAAAAGCTTGCAGTTGATAAGCATATGGAGAAAGAATTCGAACTTTATTCAAACATCGAGAAGATTGCTCCAGAAGTTATTGCAGAGAAGCGCCGTATATACAAGGGTGTTAGTGCTAATGTAGACTTCTACAGTGGTTTTGTATATAGCATGTTGGGAATTCCTGTGGAACTATATACACCAATCTTTGCGATTGCCCGTATAGTTGGATGGTCAGCTCATCGAATCGAAGAACTTATCAATGTGGATAAAATCATTCGTCCAGCATATAAGAGTATCATGAAAGAAAGAGAATATGTTCCGATTGAGGATAGATAGATTTTAAAAGACTAGCTATATAAGAGAAGTTTGTAATAAAACAGATTGAAAATAATAATGCACTACATATACCTTGGGGAAAGGGAATGTAGTGCATTTTTTTGGAAGAATAAATTGTGAGTTTGCTACTTAGTTTAGGCGTCTTCTTTTGGTGTAAATGTAACATTTAATACCATACCTAAACCATCAGCCAATCTTTGTAATAGTTTTATAGATGGATTTCGTGTTCCATTTTCAAGTTTGCTGATTTCGGTTTGTGCTATACCTGTTTTTTCTGATAATTCTTTTTGCGTCATGTTCTGAGATATTCTTGCATCAATAAGTGCTCTTATGACATTCATTTCAGGTTGGATTTCGTTATAAGCTTGTTCAAATCCAGGTTCTTTCATTCTTTTTTCTTTGTATTCTTTTAATGTCATGGTAGTTCACCTCTTTTATCCATAGCGTTTTATCCAATCGGATTGTCTTTCCTTGGCTAATTTAATCTCCTTGGATGGAGTCTTATCAGTTTTTTTTACAAAACCATTAGTTACTATTATTCTTTTTCCTGAGTAGAAGAAGTACAGTGTGCGGGTTATATTGCTACCTTGTTTACACCGTAGTTCAAAAATACCGTCAACCAGATGCCTTGAATATGGCATTCGAAGCTCTGTTCCCTTTTCGCCTCTCAATAACAATGTATGAGATATATCTCAATATGTCAATGATTAGTTTGGTTGTGCGTAAATTTAGATATCCAACATTATGTAAACTTGACTGGGGGGGGGTAAGGTGGTAAACTTTCCTATTAGATGGGGTAAGTAGTATGTGTTTCATTCCCATAAATAAAAGTAAAGGGAGGCTTCTTATGGTAGGTAAGAAAATGAGGAAAGCGCTTGCATTTACTCTGGCAGGAGTTATGGTTGCAGGTGCGTTTGTAACAACTGGCGGTACTGTATTTGCGGCTGAAGGAGATGTGGAAATTAATGATACGAATTTCCCAGATGAGGATTTCAGGAATACAATTAGCAAAAAAGAAATAGATGTTAATGAGGATGGAACTCTTTCAAAAGAGGAAATAGCAAATGTAAAATCCTTGTCGTTACATGGTCCTTATGGTGCAACCGTTAGTGAAAAGCATCCTGGTTGTGCATATTATGGAATAAGCAATCTCAAGGGTATTGAATATTTCACAGCTCTGGAAGAACTGACAATTCCTGGTATATTAGCAAAATCAATAGATTTAAGTAATAATATAGAGCTCAAAAAACTTCAGATTTCCAATAGAAATGGAATAGAATATACTAATATTGGACTTGAAAGTCTTGATCTAAGTAACAATACTAAGTTAACGACTCTGGATATCCATCGTGCGCCAAATCTTAAAAATCTTAATTTGAGCAAGAACACAAATCTTGAATCAGTTAGTCTGACTGGTCTTCCGGTTAGTGAATATGATTTTTCTAATAATACCAGTTTAAAGCATATACTTATAGAAAATTCAGGAAATCTTACCAATGTAAATATCAGTAATAATACGGCTTTAGAGGGTATAGGTATCTATGGAGCAGATAATCTTACAAAGCTCGATATAAGCAATAATGTAAATTTAACCGGTATTGGTGTTAATTGTAAGGGTATTACAGGTCTGGATGTAAGTAAGAATAATAAGCTAAAAAACCTTAATCTTACAAATTGTAATAAGATAACAAGTGTAGATGTTAGTAATCTTACAGAACTTGAATCTCTATATTTAGATGGGACATCTGTTTCAAGTGTTGATCTGTCGAAAAATAGTAAGCTTTTCTGGTTGAGGGTTAATTCTACTAATATTTCCGAACTAAATATTTATTATAATCCTTGTCTTCAAAAGGCATATTATGAGAAAACATCATATTATGACGAAGGTACTTTTCACTGGTATGAATATGTTGATGAAACTATAACATCTGAAAAAGGATATAGACTGTTTTGTGATAAAGGATTAAAAATTGTGTGTGAATCTGTGGAAGAACCTAAAAAAGATGATAAAGGAACAGATGATAAAGGAACAGAAGATAAAGGTTCAGACGGAAAGAACTCTATATCGACTACTACAACAACCACACCAACTACCTCAACAGAAACAAAGAAGTACTCTAACGAATGGGTAGATGGAAAATGGTACAACGCCGATGGTACACAGACCTACAAGGGCACACTTACCTGGAAGAATAATTCCACAGGTTGGTGGGTAGAGGATACAGATGGCTGGTATCCACAGAGCTCATGGCAGAAGATTGATGGCAAGTGGTATTACTTCACGGACACAGGCTACATGGATTACAGCGAATATCGTGACGGCTACTGGCTTGGTTCAGATGGTGCATGGGTGGAAGAATACTATGGCGGTCACTGGTGCAGTAATTCCACTGGATGGTGGTATGAAGACTCATCAGGATGGTATCCACAGTCACAGTATGTATGGATCGACGGAACAGAGTATTGGTTCGGCGCAGACGGCTATTGGAAGTAATTTAGATTGATTTAGCAAAAAGTGTCACTATTCATAGAATAGCGGCACTTTTTTTGTGTATTCTTGGCTTAAATTTCTTATTTATTATTATTTTTTGTTTTGCTATAATGTAGGTTGGTTTTTTATGATTAGGAGGAGTTTTAATATGAGTAAAGCAGTAGAAATCAGATGGCACGGCCGAGGTGGTCAGGGTGCCAAGACTGCAGCACTGCTTCTGGCAGATGTTGCATTTAATACTGGTATGTATGTTCAGGGCTTTCCAGAATACGGTCCTGAGAGAATGGGCGCCCCAATTACAGCCTATAATCGTATCAGTGAAAAAGTGATCAGAAACCACTCTAACATTTATAACCCGGATTATGTTGTTGTGGTTGACGAAACATTACTCCACAGCGTTGATGTGACATCAGGATTAAATAAAGATGGCGGTATTGTAATTAATACTGCAAAGTCTAAAGAGGAGATTATTCCTCTTCTTAAAGGGTATGAGGGAGCTGTATATACAGTAGATGCTCGTACTATTTCAATGGAAACACTTGGAAAATATTTCCCTAACTCACCTATGCTTGCAGCAATAGTAAAGGTGTCAGGAATCATGTCCAAGCAGGATTTCCTGGAGCAGATGAGAGGCTCCTATCAGCATAAGTTTGCTAAAAAACCAGAAGTAATAGACGGAAATATGGCTGCTCTTGAGAGAGCATTCGAGGAGGTGCACTAATGCCAAATAAAGTTAAAACAGATATAAGTAAGATAACAGAAAAGTCACCTTATCAGGATATTACTCCAGGTAATGTAGTTTATGGCGGTGGCGGTGCAGTCACATTTTTAACAGGTGAGTGGAGAACCATGACTCCTGTAATTGATTGGGACAAATGTAAGCAGTGCCTTCTTTGTGCACCTATGTGTCCTGATTCCTCTATTCCAGTAGAAGATGGAAAGAGACTTGATTTTGATTATGACCATTGTAAGGGCTGTGGAATCTGCGCAGGCTGCTGTTCCTTCGGTGCGATTACTATGAAGGAGGGGCTGTAAGATGCAGAATAATAAAAAGAAAAATGTGAGTCCTGCAGAGACAGCTAAATCAGCTATCGAGGCAGTTAATCCAAATCAGACTCAGACAGTAGAAAGTCCTTATGATACAGAATATAACGAGAGTGAGAAAGCAAAGGCTGAGGGAAGAGTACAGGGAACAGCGTTAAAGAAGCGTGACCGTATGTCCGGAAATGAAGCAGTTGCCCTGGCAATTAAGCAGGTTAATCCTGATGTTATGCCGGCATTCCCAATCACTCCATCAACAGAGCTTCCACAGATGGTTTCAACATACATTTCAAATGGTGAAATCGATACAGAGTTTATTCCTGTTGAGTCAGAGCATAGTTCAATGAGTGCAGCAATTGGTGCATCAGCAGCAGGAGCAAGAGCTCTTACAGCTACATCATCGGCAGGTTTAGCATTTATGTGGGAAGAGCTTTATATAGCAGCTTCAGATAGACTTCCACTTGTGCTCTGCTTAGTAAATAGAACACTTACAGGACCTCTTAATATCAACTGCGACCATTCAGATGCAATGGGTGCAAGAGATAGTGGATGGCTTCAGGTATATGCAGAGACAAATGAAGAAGCTTATGATAACTTCATCATGGCTTATAGAGTGACAGAGCATCCAGATGTAATGCTTCCAATGATGGTTTGCTACGATGGATTCATCACCAGCCATGCTGTTATGAATATAGAAACAATTGATACAGATTCAGTAAGAAAGTTTGTTGGTGAATATACACCAGACAACTTCCTTTTAAATAAGGATATGCCAATGGCTGCAGGTCCTTATGCAAATTCTCCTTACTATATGGAGACTAAGTATAACCAGCGTGCAGGCATGAAGAATGCCAAGAAAGTTATTCTTGATGTATGTGCAGAGTACGAGCAGATTTCTGGTAGAAAGTACGGACTTTTCGAAGAGTATCGTATGGAAGATGCAAAGTACGCTATCGTAATCATGGGTTCAGCTGCTGGACAGACTAAGGATGCAGTTGATAAGCTTCGCGAGTACGGTATCCATGTTGGTATGATCAAGGTTCGTGTATTTAGACCATTTCCAGGTGAAGAACTTGCAAAGGCTCTTTCAAAGTGTCTTTCAGTTGCAATTCTCGATAGAGCAGAAAGCTTTTCAGGAATGGGTGGTCCTCTTGGCTCAGAGCTTAAGGCTGCAATGTTTGATGCAGGGCTTGATATCCCAACAGTAAATTACTTCTATGGACTGGGTGGTCGTGACTACACAGTTACAGAAGCAAGAGATGTGTTCAGAGATATTCGTGAGATAGTTCGCCGTGGCAAGGAGCCAGAGCAGTTTAAGTATGTTGGTCTTCGTGACAGAGATGCTGACTACTCAAATGAGTTCCGTGACTTTGGTGGTGATGATCAGATGGATATCAGACAGTCAGGTGATGGCGTAAAGCTTAGTGATAAGTAGGAGAATAGAAAAATGGCATATAATTTAAAAGAAGTAATGAGTAAGCCAGATAGACTTACTCCAGGACATAGACTCTGTGCTGGTTGTGGAGCGGCTATCACAGTTAGAACAGTACTTAGAGCTCTTAAAGAAGAGGATAAGGCAGTGATCGGAAATGCAACAGGCTGCCTTGAGGTTTCAACATACCTCTATCCATTTACAGCTTATACAGACAGCTACATTCATAATGCATTTGCATGTGCAGGTGCTACACTTTCAGGTGTTGAGACAGCATACAACGCACTGAAGAAGAGAGGTCGTATCGATGAAGATACAACTTATAAGTTTATAACATTTGGTGGTGATGGTGGTACATACGATATCGGTTTCCAGTCACTTTCAGGAGCTATGGAAAGAGGCCACGACATGGTTTATGTATGTTATGATAATGGTGCATACATGAATACAGGTATCCAGAGATCATCAGCTACTCCAAGATTTGCAGATACAACAACAACACCTGTTGGTAAAGTAAGCAATGGTAAGGTTCAGGCTCGTAAGGACCTGGCTGCAATCATGGCAGCACACAACATTCCTTATGTTGGACAGTCAACATTTACTTCAGGTATGAAGGATCTTTATGAGAAGTCTGAAAAGGCTATCTACACTCCAGGTCCTGCATTTCTTAATGTAATGTCACCATGTCCAAGAGGTTGGAGATTCGATGCAGCAGATATGGCTAAGATCTGTAAGCTCGCTGTAGATACATGCTACTGGCCACTCTTCGAGGTAGTAGATGGAAAATGGATTCTCAACTATCAGCCAAAGAACAAGCTTCCTATCGAAGACTTTCTGAAGCCACAGGGACGATTCAAGCATCTCTTCAAGCCAGGAAATGAAGAACTCTTAGCTGATTTCCAGGCAGAAATAGATAAGCGTTGGGAAGAACTTCTCAAGAAGTGCGAGGTTTAGTGCGAAAGGGGACAGGTCCATTTTGCACATAATGTGTAAAATGGACCTGTCCCCAGATAAGGAGATAATGGTGATCACAAGAAATATCAAGCAGATGATAAATTACTCATTTTCATATGCAGATAATGTGCAGTTCAAGGCTGGAAGTCCATATCCGTCTGATGCGCGCATTTCACTCAAGAATCAGCTTAAGGATGATATGCTGGTCTTCTTGGGCTACATTTTTGATGAGAATAGCTCAGATATTCCACAGCAGATTCGTTTTATAAATGAGAATCTTGAGATTGTGATCACAGAATATAACTTCAGAAGATTTATAAATGACAGATGTGATCAGCTGGATCTTATGACCTATGTTCCTCGTTCATTGCAGTATTTTGTAATGGACGATACATCACCTATGGGGCATAGAACGGGATATGGTTTGTCTATATCGAAATATCTGATCAGCACCTTCAACGATTTGGGTTGTAACTTTATAGCTTACGGTGGCATCAGCGACAGGGAAGCGGACAGACTTTCTGATTACATTAATATGATGAACAACTATGTAAATGGCTTTGACATTTATAAAAATACACCAAAAGGTGGAAATCTTGGCGGAATGACAACTATTCATGGGTTTGAAGACACACCAAGAAGATCTGTAATGGATGGCGGATATAGTGAAACCGAAAATGAAACTCCTTCTAATATTAAAATCCAAATGCCACCTAAACAGGAAACTCTCGATGAACTTCTGGCTGAGCTGGACTCTCTTATCGGTCTTGATACAGTTAAGAAGAATCTTACAAACCTTATCAATCTGGTAAAAATTAAAGGTATGAGAGAAAAGCTGGGACTTAAGACTCCTAGTATGTCCTTACACCTTGTATTTTCTGGAAATCCAGGAACAGGTAAAACCACTGTGGCGAGACTTCTTGCCAGGATTTATCATCAGTTAGGTGTTGTAAGTAAAGGCCAGATGATAGAGGTTGACCGTGCCGGACTAGTTGAAGGCTATGTTGGTCAGACTGCTCAGAAGACCGCGAAGGTCTGTGACGAGGCTATGGGTGGCGTGCTCTTCATCGATGAGGCGTATACACTTACAAATGCCGAGGGCGAGGATTTCGGTCAGGAGGCCGTTGATACGCTCCTTAAGAGAATGGAGGATAACCGCCAGGATCTTATTGTTATAGTTGCCGGATATACAGAGGAAATGAAAAACTTCATCAACTCTAATCCGGGATTAAAATCACGATTTAACAAATTCATTGAATTCCCTGATTATACAGGTGAAGAGATGATTAAGATATTTGACCTTATGTGCGTAAGCCAGGATTATGTACTAAATGGCGAGGCTCAGGGATATGTTCAGCGCTATCTGCATCAGCTGGCTTCAAATCATGAGGAACATTTCGCAAATGCAAGAGAGGTTCGAAACTATTTTGAAAGATGCGTGGAAAGACAGGCCACCAGAATAGTAAATGAACCAAATATAGATGCTAACAGTTTGACTACTTTTAAACTTCCAGATGTGGAAGAAGAACTATAAAAGAATAATATAAAATAAATATAAAAGAGTTATAGGAAGTTTAATCAATTAACTTCTTATAATACTTGGGCAGAAATATATAGTAATAAATGAAATTCAGAGGAGGACAACATGGTAAAACTTTACGAATCAGGTGCATACCTGGTAAATGGAAAAGACCTTGTAACTGATGAGGCAGAACTCAGCATCAAAGGCATTCAGACAAGTAAGGATGAAGCTAAGAAGGGAACTATTGCATATGGTATCCTGAATAGCCATAACACAAGTGGTGATGAGGAGAATCTTAAGATTAAGTTCGACAAGATGACTTCACATGATATCACTTTCGTAGGAATCATCCAGACAGCTAGAGCATCAGGACTGGAGAAGTTTCCAATTCCTTATGTACTTACAAACTGCCACAATTCTCTTTGTGCAGTAGGTGGTACTATAAATGAAGATGACCATATGTTCGGTCTTTCTGCTGCTAAGAAGTACGGTGGAATCTATGTTCCTCCTCATCAGGCAGTTATTCATCAGTACGCTCGTGAAGAGCTGGCTGAGTGTGGTGCTATGATCCTTGGTTCAGACAGCCACACAAGATATGGTGCTCTCGGTACAATGGCTATCGGAGAGGGTGGCGGTGAGCTTGCTAAGCAGCTCCTTGGAAGAACTTATGATGTTAAGTCTCCAAAGGTTATCGCTATCTACCTTGATGGAGAGCCAGTAAAGGGCGTTGGTCCTCAGGATGTGGCTCTTGCACTTATTGGAGCTACATTTAAAAATGGATATGTTAAAAATAGCGTTATGGAGTTCGTAGGACCTGGTGTTGATAAGCTTTCCAGTGACTTCCGTATTGGCGTTGATGTAATGACAACAGAGACAACATGTCTTTCATCTATCTGGAAGACAGATGAGAAGACTAAGGAATGGTATGATATTCATTTCAGACCAGAAGCTTATAAGGAACTGGCTCCAGCAGATGTTGCTTACTATGATGGCGTGGTATATGTAGATCTTTCTAAGATCAGACCTATGATCGCACTTCCATTCCACCCATCAAATACATATACAATCGAAGAGCTGAATGCAAACCTTAAAGACATTCTTCATGAGTGTGAGGAAAATGGTAGAAAGCAGCTTACAGGTGATGTAGAGTTTAAACTTACAGATAAGATTCGTAATGGAAAGCTCTATGTTGAGCAGGGAATCATTGCTGGTTGTGCAGGTGGTGGATTTGAGAATATCTGTGATGCAGCAGATATCCTTAAGGGTCACTACATTGGAAATGATGAGTTTACCCTTGATGTTTATCCTGCAAGTATGCCAGTTATGATGGAACTTGTTAATAATGGAAGAGCAGCTGACATCATGAAGACAGGTGCTATCATCAAAACAGCATTCTGTGGTCCATGTTTTGGTGCTGGCGATACACCTGCTAACAATGCACTTTCAATCAGACATTCAACTCGTAACTTCCCTAACAGAGAAGGTTCAAAGATTCAGAATGGTCAGATCAGTTCAGTTGCACTTATGGATGCGCGTTCTATTGCAGCTACAGCTGTTAATCAGGGTTACCTGACACCAGCTACAGATCTGGATGTTGAGTACACTGGACCAAAGTATTTCTTTGATAAGTCAATCTATGAAAATAGAGTATATAATGGCTGGGGAGATGCTAAGCCTGAAGAAGAGCTGAAGCAGGGACCAAATATCAAGCCTTGGCCAGCAATGCCAGCCCTTACAGATAACCTTCTTCTTAAGGTTTGTTCAGTAATTACTGATCCAGTAACAACAACAGATGAGCTTATCCCTTCAGGTGAGACATCATCATATAGATCAAATCCTATTGGACTTGCAGAGTTTACTCTTTCTCGTAAGGATCCAGAGTATGTAGGTCGTGCAAAGGAATTCCACGCAGCAGAAGTTGCTCGTGAAGAGGGTGGACATCCTTGTGAGGTTTATCCAGAAATCAAGGAGATAATGACAATCCTTAAAGAGAAGTTTACAGATGCAAATCGTAACAATACAGGCTTTGGTAGTACAATCTATGCAGTTAAGCCAGGTGATGGTTCAGCTCGTGAGCAGGCTGCTTCATGCCAGAAGGTTCTTGGTGGTTGGGCAAATATTGCTCGTGAATATGCTACTAAGAGATATCGTTCAAACCTTATTAACTGGGGTATGCTTCCATTTATCATGGATGAAAATGCGGTTGACACAACACAGGATAATCCATATGGATTTGAAAATGGAGACTATGTTTTCATTCCTGATGTAAAGAAAGCAGTTGAAGAAAAAGCTGAGGTTATAAAAGGTTACATCGTAAATAAGGGTATGAAAGAAATCTCTCTTAAGCTTGGTGAATTAACTGATGATGAAAGAACTATCATCACAAGTGGCTGCCTGATCAATTACTATCGTGAAAACTAAAAAATAGTCAAAATAGGATAGAGGGATAATATGGATAGAGAGATGAAAGAACATGCATATGCTACATATCCTAGAAGATTTACTGGTTATAAATGGTATAAACCTTTAGTTTTTGCTCTACTATTTATAGTGGCTTACGCAGCGTTATCATTTGTTGTTATAGGAGCAGCGGCAGTAACTACTCAGGATTATGAAGCATTACAAGAAGCTGTTTCAGGAGGATATGACACATTTAATGTATATACTGCGCCGGGAGCGATTCTTTCGTTAGGGTCATTAGCTATCATTATCCCTAGTATCCTGATTGCTTCACTGGTATATGGTGATCGTCCTTTTTCTTCTTACTCTTCATCACGAGGAGGTTGGAACTGGAAGATATTCATCAGAACATTTGCAGCAGCATTAGGAATATGCGGTGTACCTGTCGCTATATATCATTTAAAAAGTGGTGGGGATGGTATCAATAAATTCACAGTAGCTGGTTTTATCTGTCTTACTATTTTGGGACCACTTCAATGTGTCGCTGAGGAATATTTATTTAGAGGGCTGATCATTCAAACTGTTGGCGCCTGGTATAAGATTACTGCTCTTGCTATAGTAGTTGAAGTTGTTATATTTGCGGCTATGCATCCATACAATATTATTGGCGTAATAGCAATTGCCATAGCAGGTGCCTGCTTTGGTTTATCTGCGGTAATTACGAAGGGCCTCGAAGCAGGTTCGGCTTTACATATAGTAAATAATATGACTATCTTTTATATGGCTGGATTTGGACTTGCGGAAATAAAGTCTGATGTGGATTTATCAGGAACCATAGTTGATATACTCATTAATGTGGTATATGTGATATTTTTGATCGTAATTGACAAAAAATTTCATTGGTTTGATGAAGTTAAAAAGGATGATGTTGCCATATTCAATGAGAAGAAAGCTGCAAAGCTTCAGAAGAAAGCCAGCAATTAGTATAGAATTGCTAGAAAAATATAAATAATAAAAATTTAAATAATATAAAATGGAATTAAGGTTCTATTTTTCTATTTCTCCAAAATGGAAAAATAGAACTTTTTATTTTCCTGCGAATATTATTCTTTTTATATCAATTATTTGATAACATTAAGAACTAAGAAATGTTATAATGTTTTACCGATATTACATATAATATTTTCCCAAATTGCCGATGAAAGAAGGTGAGGGTATGAGCTATGGTACATTTTGGGTAATAGTCGCGGCGGTAGCTTTGATTGTTGAGATTATATCTCTTGGACTATCCTCTATCTGGTTTACAGGCGGAGGAATTGTGGCGGCAATCATAGGTTACGCGGGAGGACCGTTATGGTTACAGATAACGGCGTTCATTGTTGTATCAACTATCCTTCTTCTAGTGATGAGACCACTTGCGAAAAAGCATTTAGCTATTGGTAGAGAAAAGACGAATACAGACAGTCTCATAGGAAGAACAGAGAAGATACTTACTACAGTGGATAACGGTGCCGGAACAGGAATGCTGAAACTTGGCGATGTAGAGTGGCGAGCGGTATCTGATGATGGCAGTGTGATCCCAGAGGGAACACTTGTAGTAATTAAAAAGATAGAAGGAACGAAACTCTTTGTAAGAAGAGAACTTCCAACAGAGTTTAGAGATTAAATTATTTACATACTAGGAGGTTTAAGTATTATGCCAGTATTAATCGTGATTTTAGTTATAGCAGTTATTTTGCTTTGCAGCTGCCTGAGAGTAGTTAGACAGGCAAATGCATATGTTATTGAGAGACTAGGTACATATACAGCTACCTGGGGTGTTGGACTTCATATGATGATTCCAATCATTGACAAGGTTGCAAGAAGAGTATCACTTAAAGAGCAGGTTGCTGATTTCCCACCACAGCCAGTTATCACAAAGGATAATGTAACAATGAGAATAGATACAGTTCTGTTCTTCCAGATTACAGATCCAAAGCTTTACTGCTATGGTGTTGAGAATCCACTTGCAGCTATTGAAAATCTTACAGCTACTACACTTCGTAACATCATTGGTGATCTTGAACTTGACCAGACACTTACATCTCGTGAGACAATTAATTCAAAGATGAGAGCTACACTGGATGAAGCAACAGATCCTTGGGGAATCAAAGTAAATCGTGTTGAGCTTAAGAACATTATGCCACCTGCAGCTATTCAGGAATCAATGGAGAAGCAGATGAAGGCGGAGCGTGAAAGAAGAGAGCAGATCATCAGAGCTGAAGGTGAGAAGCAGGCAGCTATCACAGTTTCAGAAG
>CAMNGU010000045.1 GCA_946538525.1 uncultured Lachnospiraceae bacterium | reverse complement strand
AAAGGGCTGTATCTCATGACTAAAGTCACGAGTGTTAGCCCTAAGATTATAAAAATCTTTAATTTTTTTTAAATTTTTCAAAGCCCCTAAACAACAGTATTTTATAATCAAGATTTTTTTAAAAATTTTGGTAAATTATATATCCCCATGTTATAATATGACATGACTAAATAAATTATTTTAGCTTATATTTCTATGAAAACATTTAAAGCAATTATTCTATTAACATTCACTTGAGTATGCACCATACTTGAATAGATTTTATAAGCACTCATATAATAAATCTTATAAATAGCTTCATATCATTTGAGAAAGGTATTATATGAAGAAAAAGATTGCAGTTTTTACAACAGGCTGGTGCAGTGAGATACTCTCCCAATTCCTTACAGGAATGCAAAAATCCCTGATCAAGGAAAAGGTTGATATCTTTCTTTTTCTATGCTATCCAACCTATATAGATACCCCTGCAATAAAGCGTGGTGAGCTTAATATCTTCAGTTTACCTGATCTTCGGAACTTTGACGGAGTTGTAATCTTCGGAAGCGGTCTGGATTTTCATAACATTATTGAAAATATTATAAATCGAAGCAAAGAAGCAGGAATCCCAGTTATCATTCAGGGCGCCAAGCATGAAGGCACACATTATGTTGGTTCAGACAATTATGTAGCCACCATCGAAATGTGTGAACACCTATTTAAAAAGCATGATGCCCACAAGATTATCTTCTTTGCAGGAACAGAGGATTCAATGGATTCTGAGCTACGACTTAAAGCCGTTAAAGATTATCTTGAAGCCAATAACTGTTCTGAAAACTTAATAGATGTAGTTTACACAAAATGGGAAAATGCCGCTGTCACTAGATACATAAATGCATTCTGCAAAGAGAATCGCCAGCTTCCAGATGTATTTATATGTGCCAATGATGGACTGGCAATGGAAACTTGTATCTCATTAAATAATAATGGATATATTGTTCCAGATAATGTTTTAGTAACAGGCTACGACTTTATTGATGACAGCCAGATTTTTGATCCTTCCATAGCATCTGTGGATCAATGTTTCACCAAAATGGGGCGAGAAGCCGGAAGCACCTGGCTAAGACTAATATCCTCTCAGGAATCAGAGAAGAATTCAGACGGATCCGGTACTAGCAATACTATAGAGAGTGATTCACATATCATCTCCTGTGAGTTTATTCCTGGAGAAAGCTGTAACTGTTATCAATACCGTAACAGTGATAAGATTAGAAGGCGTGTAGGCCGGGAAGCATTTTCAAAGAGAGCCATGACAACCTACTTTAATCGTAAGCTAAATCTTATAGATTCAACTGTGCTCTCCTGTCTCACCTACCAGGAATTTAAAACAAGCTTAAGCCAGCTCCTGACAGAGAATCATGATTATGAAGGAGATTCTTTCCATATACTTCTGGAGAAAAGTTTTGGTCTTTCTATTTATGACCCTAATATCAAACTTCGGAAATATGGTTACAGCAAATATATGGAAGTCCTTTATTCAACTGAGGACGGAGTAATTTATGAAAATGAACAATTCCCATCTCAGGAACTAATTCCAGGCTATAATCCAGAGGGGCCAAATCATCTTTATGTTTTTCTTCCTCTTCATGAAGCAGATGAAGCTTATGGTTATATAATATTTAGGGATTGTATGGATAAGGTTGAAAATCATTTTCTTCAGTCCTATCAAAGCCGAATGGGACTGGTATTTGATAAGTTCCGCCATGCACTTAGTCTGGACCTGATGAACAAAAGACTCCTTGAAGTTATGAATCGTGATCCACTGACAAATGTTAATAATCGTATTGCTTACGAAAATAAGATAAAAAATATTCAAGCAGAGATTAATAATAATATCTATCAGCATTTTGCTATTGCAATGTTTGATGTAAATAATCTAAAGCTGGTGAATGATAATAACGGACATGATGCTGGTGATGAATATCTAAACAGAGCATGTCATCTAATCTGTAACATTTTCAAACATAGCCCCGTATTTAGAATTGGTGGCGATGAATTTGTAGCCATTCTTACAGGTGATGACTATGATAACTATGAAGAACAACTAGAAGAAATGAAACATCTCATGAGTCCATATACCAATAAGCTGCCTCTTCCGGATAATTATATTTCCATAGCCTGTGGTATTGCTGTATATGATCCGGATATTGATAAAGTAGCTCTAGATACTGCAAAACGAGCTGACGAACTTATGTACAAAAATAAAACAGCCATGAAATCCAAGATAAACTAAGATAAATTAATCCAAGATAAACTAATTAAAAAAAATTTAATCTAAAACAAAAAGAGAACCTGATCCCATCTCATCTGGAACCAGGTTCTTTATTTATTGCTCTATCAATACATTTAGGCTTTCTGCATCTGTGCAGTATATAAGTTATAATATATACCCTTCTTATCCAGAAGCTCCTGATGGCTTCCTATCTCTGCAATATTATGCCCATCGATAACCATAATCCTATCTGCATTTTTCAGTGTTGACAGTCTATGAGCAATTGCGAAAGTAGTCTTTCCTCCTGTAAGTCTTTCCAGCGCCTTCTGAATCATGAATTCACTCTCAGTATCCAGACTGGCTGTTGCCTCATCAAGAATCAGCAGTCGCGGATCCGGAAGTATAGCTCTTGCTATAGCAATCCTCTGACGCTCACCACCTGACAAGGAGTGGCCCTTCTCACCCACATAGGTATTATATCCATCCGGCAATCTACTGATAAAATCATGAGCATTTGCCAGCTTGGCAGCCCTTATAATCTCCTGAATAGATGCATCCGGTTTTGAAAATCTGATGTTATCTATAACTGTACCTGAAAACAAGAATGTTTCCTGAAGCACAACACCAATTTGAGAATGATACGAATCATGACTTATCTCATTTAGATCCTTCCCATCAATAAGAAGTCTTCCATCATCTATCTTATACAGTCCCATCAACAGATTTATAAGAGTTGACTTTCCTGTACCAGAAGCTCCAACGATACCAATCATCTCTCCCGGTTTTATAACTGCATTTATATCTTCAAGCACCGGCTGATATGACTTATATCCAAAGGTGGCATGTTCAAATGTTACTTCTCCCTTTATGTCGATATCATTTACAGCCATAGAAGTATCAGGTACATCCTGGGCAAGAACATCATATATTCTTTCCAGACAGCTTGTAAGTCTTGATACCTCTCGTGGGAGTCTTCCAAGCCATCCCACATACTGAAATAGCAGCAATGTGTATGAGATAAACTGATAGAGTTCACCGGCAGACATTTTCCCAGCGAACACATCACTTCCGCCAAAATACACTACTATGACAACGCCCATTCCCATGAGAAATGACATTACAAAGTCAAACATTCCCCAGAAGCGCTCATTTCGCATCTGTATTCCTGCAAATTCATCAGAGAAGATTTTGAACCTTTTAGATTCATCTTCCTCCTTGCCGTAACTCTTAACCACCCTCATTCCAGAAACAACATCCTGAAGATCACTGGCCACATCATCATTTTTCTTAAACTGCAGATGAAAGATTCTATTAATGGTCTTCCTCAGTGAAAGCATGAAAAATGAAACTATAGGAACCAAAATGAATATCAGGAGCGCCAGCTTAATATTCAGTATCATCATGAATATAATATCCCAGATAAAGATAAAGAATACAGCAAATAGATTACAGAATACATCTGCCATAAAGTCACTTATAAATCTGGTATCCTGAGTAATCCTGTTCAGCAGTTCTCCTGGTCTTCTTTCATTTATAAATTCAAGAGGAAGTTCCTGAACCTTTTTAAATAGCGCCTCTCTAAGATCCGCCGCTATTCTGGAACCCAGACTGGCCGAAGCATTACTCTTAAGTATATTGATGATAACGATTGCCACACTAAGTGAAAACATTATCGCCAGATATATCAGCGCTTCCCTCATTCCACCATTTTGCTTCAGTACATCATTTATCAAATGCTTCTGAATCTCAGGGTTAAGGAGGGTCGTTACGGCTACCATTACCATCAGCAGGAATACACCGAAGAAGCCCTTCTTATATGGCTTAGCCATTCGTATGAACAGACTGAAGAATCCGCCTTCTTTAGAACATTTAGGACATTTATTGGTACCTGGTATTGCTCTTCCACAGATTGGACAGGTCTTCTCGTACTCACTACTCTCAACCTCTTCATAACGGCCAGATATAAGAATATTTATCCCTCTAGCAATGTAGGCATATCGAGCCAGATGCTTTGAAGAATAATGTACCAATACCTTTTCAACGCCCCCATGCTTTACTGTTAGTATTCCGCCTCCCACACCAGGTTCAGCCACAGCTGACTCCAGGTCCTTAATCTCAAATACCTGTGTATCATCTGCACTAAGTATATATATTTTTTTAGTTGTAACTACAAAGAAAGAACTACTGGTCCATTTTCCATTACTATCAATATCCACTGGAACACAGTAATATATTCTTTGATCCAAAGAATCCTTTGATAGGATTATTCTATCTTCGTAACTCTTCGGAAGCATATATTTCAAAATCATAATAAAACCTCATGAGAATAGTTACAGGAACATGTCCAGCATTCTTCTTTCCTTTTGAGACAGAGCTTCCACATCTCTTATCTCAAAACGATTCTCATCCACATCCAGGATTATCAGCCTTGTATCTGAAAGCTTCGAGACTGCATTTGAACCCATATTAATGGTGAACTTGCATTCTCCCCTGTCTGTCATCACATGAAAATATGCATAGCCATATTCATCCTTTATGTTATAAATCTTTTCAATAACAGGAGTGAAATAACATAGATCCAGCTGCTTTTTCAGCACTGCCTGAGTCTCCTCAGACATATCTGAAAGATTTTCAATTATTCCAATCTCCCGGTCACCATTTCCATGTTCCTTAATGGAAATGAATCTGTCTGCATCACTGAATGGAAATAGTCTAACAGCTTTAATCCTGTCATAATGCACTCCATTAAAATCAAAGCTTACAAATCCACCTTCAGTTTCTTCAAACTTATCCTCTTTGGAAATGATATGTATCGCTGTCATTTCCTCAGCTTTTTTCTCGTATATATTAATTGTATCTTCTGCCATATTACTAATTCCTTTTCAACCTATATACACTTTAAAATTTTTAAAAACTTTTTTCTCAGATTCTTAGAACGAACTCTCCAGCGCTAGAGACTTAGTCTGAAGCTCCAGCAGGTTATGATAGATACCATTTTCCAGCTTAGCCAACTCCTCTTCTGTGCCTTCTTCAACGATACGACCACCATCTATTACGATCAGCCTGTCTGCGTCCGAAAGAGTTGAAAGTCTATGAGCTATAGAAAGGGTTGTCCTTCCCTTAACCAAAAGTTTTAGAGAATTTTGAATTGCTTTTTCTGTTTCAGTATCCACGCTGGCAGTTGCCTCATCCAAAATCAAAATCTTTGGATCCGCCAATATAGCTCTGGATATGGAAATTCTCTGCTTCTCACCACCAGATAAATCCTTTCCGGATGCACCAATTATTGTGTCATATCCGTCTGGAAGTCTGGATATAAAGTCATGAGCACTTGCTAACTTTGCAGCCCTTATAATATCCCCACGGGTAGCATTTTCATTTCCATAAGCTATATTCTTCGCCACTGAACCCATGAAGATATAGGTATCCTGTGAAACCATCGAAACATTTCTTCTAAGATCTGTAAGAGATAGATCCTTTACATTGGTGCCATCAATCTTTATCTCGCCCTGATTCACATCATATAATCTGGAGATAAGATTTACCAAGGTGGACTTACCAGCCCCCGAACGCCCAACTATTCCAAGCATCTCGCCTTCCTTAACCTTAAGATTAATGTCCTTTAGAACTGGTCGGCCAACCTGGTAGCCAAATGTTACTCCACTTAGTTCGATCTCTCCTCGAGGCTCTGTAAGTCTAACTGGATTTTCCCTCTCTTTAATATCAGGGATTGCATCTATAATCTCAAACAGTCTCTCAGCTGAGTTGATGCTGTCTGCCCACATACGGAATACCCAGGCAAAGAAATTCATAGGTCCATTTAACTGCATAACATAACCAACAAATGTTATGAGTACACCTAGATCAATCTTGTCAGTTTTAAGTACAAAGAATACACCGATGATCCAGATCCAGATGCTGGAGATTTCCTGCACCATATTGTAAAGGATTGCTATACGGTTTCTCTGTCTTACCATATTTATCTCAGCTTCAGCCAGATGCTGATTTGGTGAATTGAATTTTCTTATCTCTGCAGCTTCCTGACCAAATGCTTTTACTACGCGGGCACCGGAAAGATTATCATTTGCCTTTCCTGATACACTCTTCTCTGCACGATGTCTCTTTCCTGACAGAAGCCATAGTCCTGGACGAAGCTTCACTGTAAGGAACACCAGCAGTGGCAGAAGGATACAAGCTATAAGCGCCATCTGCCAATTAAGTCTATACATAACGATAAATGTTACGATTATAGTTATGCCGTGAACAAATATCATAGGAAGTCCATCGATAAAGAAGTCTCTTACCTTTTCGGAATCGCTGAGCACTCGGGTCATAAGTCCACCTGTCTGCTTATTCACAAAAAAGTCCAGAGACAGCTTGCTCATAGCATCAAAAACATCTGTCTTAATATCTCTTACTGCTGAACTGGCAACTCGCGCCATAACAAAAATCTGTAGATATGTTGCCAAGGCCGCCAGCAATCGACATCCTATCATAACCAGTGCAACAAAAAGAAGCGCCAGTAAATATTCGCCTTGTAATCCAAATCTGGCTAAGAACACTTCATCCTTCTCCAACACATGATCAAAGAGCACCTTACCAATAAGATAAGGCCACGCTATACTGACCACAGCCGCAACCGTATAAGTAATTACAAGAACAATCACCTGAAGCCTGTACTTTAAAAAGTACTTAAGAGTTCTCCCAAATATAGACCTCTTATTCTTCTTGCTCGTATTTTCCTCTTCAGCTTCAGCGACTAATATTTCCTGACCCTTTAGATAATCTCTTAACTGACGAACAAATACATTCATCTCAGCCTGGTACTTATTTGTAAATGCTGCTAATCTAATCAGCTCTCCAGCGTACTCAGCTGTGACCACATTTGTTCCTATATAATGATCCAGATGAATATGCTGAAGCTTATCCTTATCATAAAGGACAGTTTCATATTCTCCTGGCTCTTCATCTCTAAACGCTTCTTTTTTATCTGCTTTTATACCATTAAAGAACACCACATAATCTGCAGGAAGTTCCATGGTACAAACACCCAACTTATCCTCCGTGAGGAAAATATATCCCTTTATATAATTTCCTTCGAAGGATAGATCAATTGGGCTAAATAATTTTATATCCTTTTCATCAATATCGAAGGCCTTGATACTGCTTAAGGCCTTCGATGTGATCTTTAATTCTTGCTTTTTCACTTCTTATTCTACTAACTCCGCGTGTCCGAACATAGCCGGATTCATGTAACATGTACCGGTATCGTCTGCCCAGCTCATGGTACCAATTCTCTCGCCGCTTCCTCCAGCATCATTTATCTGAAGTTCAAGTCCGATCTGGTCACCAGCCTTTGGAGTAACTTCACTCCACTTTATGGCAGCTGTAACGATATATCCGTTATCATTTACCTGTACATTTGACTTAATAAACTCCTCGAGACATTTCTCTCCGTTGAAACTCAGCTTATTGTTAAAGCTTATACGATACTGTTTATCTCCGGCATCGTATCCACCGGCTCTTGAATTTGTCTCATCTATAAATATTTCTACACTGTCCTGCTGATAGTCATCTTCACTATCATCATTTAACATATCATCAACTACATTAAAGAGAATATAAAGATTCTCTTCATCCCACAGTAGCTTTGCAGATCCAGTTGCCTTTGCATTCTGAACCTTAATCTCAAGCGGAACTTCATCAACATCCTCCCAGGCAGAATCAATTGAATCGCCTATAGCTACTGTTCCCTTCTTAATCTGAATAGTTGGTCTCTCAACTACAAGTACAGAAGCATCAACTGATGATGGATCTGTAAATGCGTAAAATGATGGCTTAGCCTTATAGTTTCCATCAAAGAGAAGTGGACACTGAAGAATTGTTCCTGTAGCACCACCACCAACATTACTCTGCTGCTGAAGCCATGAATATGTATCGATTACTCCCCAGATTGTAATACCTGAAACTGTGATACCATCTTCTGCATTAAGTGACTTCATTAATTCATAAATCTGGCTATAATATGCAGCCTGTCTGGCATACTCATCAGCAAGACCAGCTTCTGTTCCATCAAACATTGGACTTACTTTTACATCCAGCTCAGTAAGCATTACCTTATCAACTACTTCACAGTAGCCACGAACTGCATTTTCAATCTGATCTACAGCAGGTGCACTTACAGTATAATGTCCCTGCATACCAAAACCGTCAATACGCGTACCTTCTGCTGACTTAACATCTGAAAGCAGCTGTTTGATACCCTCTGCCTTCTTTGCATCACATTCATTGTAATCATTGTAGTAAAGTTCAAGACTTTCAGGTGCATAAGTATTAGCATACTTAAATGCATTTATTATGAATTCATTGCTTCCATAAACCTTCCACCAGCTGGACTTGCTTCCATGTGTTGAATCAGAAAGCTTATCCTGTCCTGGTTCCTCATCAGTTCTATATGTATAAGTACTATCGCTGATTGCCTCATTTACAACATCCCATCCATAGAAAAGATCCTTGTACTTGCTGTCATCAGCTGTGTAATACTCCAGAACACTCTTTATGTACCACTCCAGTCTCTTATTCATTTCGTCCTTAGATACATAATCATTATTCTTATCATATCCCTCATGGAAGAACCATTCAGGGGTCTGTGAATGCCATACAAGTACATGGCCACGAACTTTGATCTGCTTGTCAGGATTTGCTTCATTCCATGCAACAATCTCATCTAAGATAGCATCTGCTCTGGAATTATCCAGTGTAGGAACCTGGATTGTCTCACCATTCAATTCCTCTTCATGTATACTTCCATCTGCTGGAGCATCATTGTTATAGCCAAACATCGAATCCGGTTTAAGCTCATTTTCAAGTGTTACTGCATTAAAATGCTTCTCCACCAATTTCATGAGATTCTTATCATTTACTCCAACACTGCCAAGACATGTTCCACAGATAGCATCCTCGCCAAGACCGTCAGCAGAAGCAACTACACTTCTAAGATCAACGATATCTTCTTCAACGCCCATCTCTGTAGCAACAGCGCCACCTTCCTGTGGTACAAGCTTTGCACCAGCAATATAGTAGTCACCCTTCACACAGGTTCCATTTCCATAGTCAGTACCCTGCTCGATAATACGGATAACTGCTTTCTCAGCCTTACCGCTGAAACTTGGTGTAAATGTACCAGAAAACTTCTTCCACTCACCAGGAGTAAGTGTTTCACTTGGATTACCTGTAATCTCCGCTGAATATGAGCCAAGATATGTTGTATTTCCATCTATTGTTATATAAGGTGCAAATTCAACTATTCTCTGATCATCAGGTGCATCCTTATATTCATCTGAAAGCATTGCATAGAATTCATAATCATAAGTCACTCCGCCTTCAAGCTTATCTGTAACATCCTGGGCGAAGCAATCATATGGTGAAGATGAACCAGCATCTCTGTTCAGCTTTCCGTATTTAGGAAAGCCCTCTGGTCCATTCCCATCACTTACTACTTCGATTCCAAGAGCACCGCTCTCAATTGACCAGGCAGAAACATCATCGCTGTTAAAATATCCATTCTCCAGGATATTCCCATCCGCCTCTATAGCAGCCACATCAGTTGCAGTAGCTACTGTAACAGGTTCAGTATTTACCATTTCATCTCCGTCTTGATCCTGTGCCTTACCACAGGCTCCAAGTCCAGCTATCATAGACATAGCCAGAACTGTGCTTGTTAAAACCTTAAACCCTCTTCTCATCTTTATACCTCTTACCTCCATAGTAAAATGATTTTATAACCTGTTCATCCACACTCTTGCCAGCTCCGGCCAAAGACCAATATCTTCAATCCAGGTTCTGTCAATCGGTGGAAGCATACTCATATCCTGTTCTTCTTTTGAATCTTCTTCTGATTCTTCTTCTAATTCCGTCTTAGATTCAGCATCCGGGAACTGTTCCTCCAGCTCCTTCTTCCTCTGGTCAGAAACATTTATGCCCTTTCCTGCCTTTACTGCCGCAACTGCCTTCTCCAGCTGCTCCAGTACAAAGGTGCCGCCATTATAGCCATCGAAGAATTCATCTGAAGGATAGCTTAAACCATGGAACCCTGATGGGAATACATAGTGAGCAAATGGAACTCCCTTGGCTCTAAGAGCCTCAGCCATGAGATAGCTATTCTCCACTGGAACCAGATTATCTTCTACCGTCTGCCATACGAAACAAGGTGGCGTATTCTCCGTCACCTGCTTTTCTAGCGAGAAGTACTCAAGTTCTTCATCTGTTGGCTCCTTGCCCAGAAGGGCTTGAACGGAATAAATATGAGTATATTTCCCTGTGGTAATAACAGGATATGCCAGAATAGCGCCGTCCGGCCTGTTGCTCACATCCTTATATTCTTCAGCCTTGTCTGTCACATCATCAAAATGAACCACAAGGCTTCCAACTACATGAGCCCCTGCCGAAAAACCGCATACGATCAGCTTCTTATTCTGGATATTATATTCAATTTCATTTTTTCGGATAAGTCTTACAGCTCTGGATATATCTTCAAGCGGCTGCCTCTTAAGAGGTACCGACATGGTTATATCTGTGGTGTAAGTAAGAACAAAGACATTCATTCCCTGCTCGTAGAATACCCTGGCCACTAGTTCTCCTTCATGGGGAGTGCACATGCAGTAACCTCCCCCGGGAACTATCAGCATACAGTCTCGAGCATCATCATCTTCATCATGAATGAACGCATGAATACTTGGAATAAATCCGTAGGCAGCGGCATAAGAATACTCGCCCTCCTGCCAGATTTCTTTTTTGAACCCCTTCATATTAAATTATCCCTTAACCTTTTTATAATTATAAAATCTTAAGCAGTTTATATTTTATACTTAATTTCCCCAAAAATTAATATACCGCTAGTATAATTTTATCTCTTCACTCTGGCGCCTGCATCACCCATAACAGCCTCAACCTCTTCAACTGAAGCCATAGATGTATCTCCAGGTGTTGTCATGGCAAGAGCACCATGAGCAGTACCATAATTCACTGCAATCTCAGGAGTCTGTTCTGTCAACAGCCCATATATAAAGCCTGCTGCAAATGAGTCTCCTATTCCTACTCTATCCATAACTTCCAGTCCCACATATTCCTTGGACATGTATATCTCTCCATCTGCAAGGACTAAAGACTTCCAGTCATTTACACTGGCTGTTCTAACTGTATGGAGCATATTTACTAACGCTTTAAGATTTGGGAAATCAGCTGCAGCCTGCTGGAGCATTTTCTTATATGCCTCTACATTCAGCTCCTTGAAGCCACCTTCATTTCCTTCTATCTGATAACCAAGACATGCTGTATAATCCTCTTCACTTCCAATTACAACATCAGCATACTTAACTATCTCACGATTTACCTCGACACATTTATCTATTCCACCGGCAAGGTCCCAGAGAGATGCACGGTAGTTAAGATCATAAGAAACTATAGTGCCATATTTCTTGGCCGTCTTACAGGCTTCAACTACCACCTTCTGAGCCTCCTCAGAAAGTGCAGCATATATTCCACCAGTGTGGAACCATCTTACTCCCAGCTCTCCAAATATATAATCGAAATCAAAGTCCTCCAGAGTTGCCTGGGATATTGCTGTATTGAATCTGTCGGAACAGCTTAGGGCGCCTCTTATACCAAAACCTCTTTCAGTAAAGTTAATACCATTTCGGCACTTACTTCCAATACCATCAGTTTCTTTCTTTACGATAAGATCAGTAGCAACTCCACCTTGCTCAATAAGATCCATAAGAAGTCGTCCAATCTCATTATCGGCTATGGCTGTTATAGCAGCTGTCTTCATTCCAAAGCCCTTATGAAGTGCGCGGGCAACATTATATTCGCCACCACCTTCCCAGACTCTAAAGCTTCTAGCTGTCCTGATTCTTCCTTCACCCGGATCCATTCTAAGCATAATTTCGCCCAGACTGACCATGTCATATTTACATTCTGATTTTGGTTTTATATTTAAATTCATTTTATGCCTCTTTCAACCACTAATTTTTCTACAGAGCTATCTGGCAAGTTCTGCCGCTTCTCTTACAAGTTTCTCAATCTCATCATATTTTCCAGCATTAATAAGGTCTTTCTTTACCATCCAGCTGCCACCACAGGCAACTATTCTGTCATAAGCCAGATAATCTTTTACATTATCTGCGCTGATTCCGCCTGTTGGCATAAAAGAAAGCTTTGTATATGCTGCAGCCACTGCTTTTATCATCTTGATACCACCAGAAGGCTCAGCTGGGAAGAACTTAACAAAGTCCAGTCCAAGAGCCATAGCCTGTTCCATTTCGCCTGGTGTCTGTGTACCTGGTGTAAATGGAATTCCTTTCTCCAATGCATACTTTACTGTATCTGGATTAAATCCCGGGCTAACAAGAAACTCCGCTCCAGCCTCCACTGCACTATCAACCTGTTCTCTGGTAAGTACTGTACCTGCCCCCACAAGAAGTTCAGGATACTTAGCCTTCATAATCTTTATAGCCCCTGCTGCAGCTTCAGTTCTAAATGTAACCTCTGCGCATGGAAGTCCGCCCTTTATAAGAGCCTCCGCCAGTGGTTCCGCCTGCGCTTCGTCATCAATAACAACAACAGGTACTATTCTAATCTTTCTTAGTTCTTCTTTTATCTCATCTAATGTTTTCATATTATCTCTTATCTCTATTAGTATTTTTTTTATTATTTTTTTATTATTATATTTTTATATTAGCCCCTTATAGTCCAAAATATTCTTTCGCATTGTAGTAGGAAATATTTTCAATCATCTGCCCTAAGAATTCCATATCCTTTGAATACTGTCCTTCTTCCACAAGTCTTCCCACCATATTACAGAGAATTCTTCTAAAATACTCATGTCTTGGGAAGGACAGGAAACTTCGGGAATCTGTCAGCATTCCTACAAATACAGATAGAAGACCATTATCTGAAAGAGCCTGCATCTGCTGTTCCATTCCTGACTTATGATCATTAAACCACCAGGCACTTCCCAGCTGAACCTTACCCCTGATACCTCTACTATTCCCCTGGAAATTTCCAGCCATAGTCATCAGCATAGCTGCATCCTTTGGATTAAGGTAATAAAGGATAGTGCGTGGAAGCTGATCCGTCATATCCATATTATTAAGCAACGCAGATAACTGAGGAGCATAGTTAAAATCATTTATACTGTCTAAACCAGTATCCGCTCCCAGCAGTTTAAACATTCTAGTTGAATTATTTCTTATGGCACCAATATGAAGCTGCATAGCAAGTTCTCTATCCGCATACATTTTTCCAAGCTGGGTTAATACATAACCTCTAAATGCAGCCGCTTCATCAAGAGCTATATCACTTTGGAATCCACTTTCTTTTGAACCACACAACTTCTCGGCAAGTCTATTCTTAAATATTTTATTTACCTCTTCTTTTGTAGTGGCTCTATAAAAATCTGTTTCAAGACTGTGGTCTGTTACACGGCAGCCATTTTCCATAAAGAATTCAAGTCTTATACGGAGTGCCTCCAACAAACCATCTATATCAGATATCTCAACTCCGGATACTTCTGAAAGCTTCTGGATATAATCATTAAATCCTGACTTTTCGATATCCAGCACATTTCCCGGACGAAATGATGGTCTCACACTTATGTCCTTAACATTTTCCTTTATAAGCTTATGCCACTTCAGATCATCTATAGGATCATCTGTAGTACAAAGTACCTGCACATTCTGCATTCTAAGCAGATTCTGTGTAGAAAATTCAGATGTCTCCAGCTTCTTATTACACTCTTTCCATATCGCTTCAGCTGAAGCAGGACTAAAGGCCTCCTGAATATCAAAATATCTCTTAAGCTCTAAATGAGTCCAATGATATAAAGGATTTCCAAATGAATTCTGTACAGTATCTGCATAGGCAAGAAATCTTTCATAATCCTTGTCACTGTTTTTTCCTGTCACCAATTCTTCCGGATAACCTAACGCTCTCATGGCACGCCATTTATAATGATCCCCACCCAGCCATACAGCTGTCATATTCTCATAAAGCCTATCCTCATAGATTTCCTGAGGATTAAGATGGTTATGATAATCTATGATCGGTACCTTTGCAGCATGCTCATGATAGAGCTCCATTGCAACTTCATTTTGTAATAAAAATGCATCTGTGATAATACTCTTCATTTTATTTCTTATTTTTCTTTCTTATTTTTCTTTCTTGTATTTCTTTCTTGAGTTTTCTTGAATTTTTCTAATTATTTTCTTGCTGGATTTCCTGAATGAAGTCTTAATACATCCTCTGAACTACTATATGCCTTCCACTCTTCCATAGCTGTTCCATCGTCATCAAGTCCATTTGGATCTCCTGTCTTAACGAAATCAGCAAAGTAGTTAGCCATCTTTCTTGCCAGATCATAATGTCTTCCTCTAAATGGTCTCCAGCATTTACTGATGGACTCGAACCAGAACCAAAGATCTACCGAATGGAAGGTACCAGGATTATCTTCTCCCGGAATATCCGGATCAAAGTTGTAACAATAGAATTTTCTATTTCTACCTGCTGCCTTGTCATTTGCTATAGCCTTAGAAACAGATGTATTTACACTCTTCTCAACTATATTTACACCACCAAATGTGAATTCATCGCTTGTGTATCCTGCTATAACAGGCACATCCGGGCAATGACCTTCTTCAAGAAGTGTAAGTGGATTTCCTACATAATGAATTCCATCAATGATAGGGAACATTTTCTTTGAAAGATCAGGTGGACCATCTGGAGAAAAGTTCATCGGTGAATATTCTCCATAAAGATCTCTCACCTTAGCCGCATCAATCTGTCTAGCCTCTTCAAGAGTCTTTACACCCATGTACTCGAAGAATGCTTCACCATTCTTCTCAGCTTCTTCAAGTGTAAGAGGATTAAAGATATCTCCTGGAAGTCCATCCATATTGATCATTCCACTATAGATAACAGCTCCCTTAACTATATCTTTATTGTCATCACAGGTAAGCTGCTGAAGTACACTTCCGCCACCTGCTGATTGTCCGGCAATTGTAATCTTCTCTGGATCACCACCGAATGCAGCTATATTTCTATATACCCAATGTAATCCTGCCTGCTGATCAAGAAGACCAAAGTTTGCAGGCGCATCAGGATTTTCTTTTGTAATCTCTGGATGGCAAAGGAATCCCATTACCGCAAGTCTGTAGTTAATGCTTACTACAATGATTCCTCTTCTGGCAAGACGCTCACCATCAAATTCCATTTCCGCTGTATAGCCCCACTGAAACGCTCCACCAAAATACCATACCACAACTGGAAGCTTTTCATCCGTACTATTGGCTGGAGTCCAAACATTCAGATAGAGACAATCCTCATCCATAGGAATATCCTTATCTACATGCCACTCCTTACAATATACATCAGTACCAACCCCCGGCTGATCCTGCATTGAAATCGGAGCAAACTCATTTGCAAGATATGTTCCTTCCCAGTCCTCACATGGCTGAGGTGCTCTCCATCTGTTTTTTCCTACAGGTGGTGCAGCGTAAGGAATGCCTTTATATACAGTCACTCGAGGATCTGCTGATGCAACTCCTCTTACAAATCCATTTTCAACCCTCGTTTCTCTAAGCAATTTAATATCCCCCTTTTGACATTAATAGTTACACTCATTAATTTTAATTATTTATTTTTTTACAAAATGGTACTACTGGCAATCTGTCCTCAGAATAAAGATTTGCATCTAGTGGACTGTCTGACCATGCGTACATAAGTTCTGCCACTTCCATATTTTCAGGCAGTTTTACTTTCACCTTATTTGGCGCAATGATCTCAGCCTCAGCTAGTACCACATCACTACTGTGAGCATCTCTAAATTTAAATCCAATTACATGTTCCTCATCTCTGTCCGGGCCAAACTCAGCTCCTATTCCATGCGATAGAATAAGCTTTGTACCTTCTGGGAATATTACCTCCAGATAGCCTTCCTCCTTATGCCATGCAACTTCACTCACCTCAGGTCCCGGAATATATTTTTCTTTACCATAGACCAGATTCTCTGCCGCAAGTGCACATCTCCTTCCAACCTCCTTCTTATTGGTTGGATGAAGATCATTAAACTCACCTAAGTCATAAGCCTGAACCATGGCTGTATTAGGAAGTTCAGTACACATTCTCTGCGCTTCTGTCAGAAGACATCTTCTTCCATAATATCCAGCCCTATTTCCATCATTAAATGAAGCTATCTGCACAAACATAAACGGAAGAGACTCATCTCCCCAAAGCTTTCTCCAATCTTCTATAACAGCTTCAAATTCTTCTGTGTAAGTAGCATAATCATCCACATTTGACTCTCCCTGATAGAAGAAGAACCCTCTACACTTCTGCTTTCTAAGTGGGTAGATCATACCATTATAAACACCTGTTGCCTTATAGGAGAAAAATGTCATATTCTCCAGGAAAGGCATCTCCTTGGCAAGAGTATATTCCCACTCACCTTCAAGAGAGAATATCTCACCATCAGATTTCTTCAGCTGATACTCTTTACCTGGCATGAAGCCGCCTTCTTTTCTAAATACAAGAAGTCTTATCTCTATAACATTCTTTCCTTCTTTTAGAATGCCCTTAGGAACCTTATATATTCTTGGTGGATAAAGATACCCTGTCTCACCCACAAATTCTCCATTTACATATACTTTGTCAGAATCAATAATGGCTCCCAGATAAAGCTTTGCTTCTTCTTCCTTCCAATCAGCAGGAAGAGTAAATTCCTTCTTAAAATAAATAGCTGCGCACTTACCACCCAGCTCAGTCCCCTCAAAGAAACCTGGTACATTAAATGTGCCACTTAGATTTCCTGAAAGATTCTCTGAAAAAGATTTATCCGCTTCTTCTCTCCAGGCACCATCATCTTCTAAGTCTTTCTTTATGATTCCCTTAACATACTCATCATCCTGACACTTCTCGAACTCTTCTAAATGAAGACCAATTCTTCTCATCGATTCCTCAGAGCACCAGGATTTTATTGGAGTTCCACCAATGGCAGTATTATAAATACCAATTGGAATCCCCTCACGCTCCTTAATCTCTTTAGCAGTAAAATATGCAACTGCACCAAAATCAAGAAGCTCAGGCATTTTCACGGACTTCCAGCTTCCATCCTCAATCAGTTCCTCTGTATGATGGAAATTATACTTCTCAGGAACTCTAAAGAATCTGATATCTGGATCACTTGCTTTTTCCAGCTCATCACCATATCTTTCCCAAGTTCTATTAAGTGGAAGTTCCATATTGGACTGTCCACCACATACAAAAACATCACCATAGGTTATATCTTTAATTTCAACGGTCTCATCCGCATCCTTTATAGATATCTTATAATCTCCAAACTCTGGATTATTTGGAAGCTTAGCCTCAAAGTAACCATCCTCAGCAGCATTTACAGTAGTGCTCATAACCTCAGTATTCTGCTTATCAAAAAACTTTACAGTTATCTCGCCCTTTCCATAACCCCAAATGATATTGTCATCTGTGTTTCTCTGAAGAACCATTCCATCACTAAATACTCGTGATAATTTAATCATACGAAACCTCTTTTTCTTTATCTGCTTTATATCTTCGCTAACCAACAACCTTCTTTAGTTCATTTCTAACAGCTCCCGGACATTTAAGCATCTCAACAAAATGCTCCTTTATCATATCTCCAAGATTACCTGTTTCCAGAACATTTATTCCGAAGAGTTCCTCCTTACTGAGGATCCAGTTTACACCGGACATATCCTTACACTCTTCTCCCAGCTTAATTCCTTCCATTGCGCATCTTACAACCTCCAGCATTGGATCAGGGCTAAGCTGCATTTCCTTTCCTTCGTCATCTACACCGATAAGATATCTCAGCCAGGCAGCCAGTACAAATGGGATAACTCTCATCTTGTCTGCCTCACCCTTTTCATCATAACCGCGAATTGTTTCTCCAAATCTTATGGCCAGTTTCTGGCTTGTATCAGTTGCGATTCTCTGTGGTGTATCAGGAAGATATGGATTTGGAAGTCTCTCCTCCAATACCTCTTTTATAAACGCATCCGGACTGATGATACCAGGACTGATAACAACCGGCATACCTTCGTCTCCCAGCTTATAAGCCAGAGCCTTAAGGTCATCATCCTTCATCTCATCAGCTATCTTCTTATATCCCAGAAGACATCCTGTAATTGCTAACGCCGTATGAAGTGGGTTAAGACAAGTCATAACCTTCATCTTCTCAGCCTTATTTACGGTGTCGCGGGTGGTCATATAAACTCCTGCATCCTCAAAGGCCGGTCTTCCATTTGGAAATGAATCTTCAATAACCAGATATCCCGGTATTTCTGCATTTACAAATGGCGCTATGAAAGTATGTCTTCCCGTTTCAATCGGTGCCATATCTTCCACTCCAAGTTCAGCTAACTCCTCAGCTATACTGCTGTCAGGTCTTGGGGTTATCTTATCTATCATGCTCCAAGGGAAACTCACCTTAGAATCATCAGAAATGTACTCCACAAATCCGTCGCTAACAAAACCTCTCTTAAGCCACTTTCTAGCTATAAAGATTACAGCATTACGAAGCTTCTGCCCATTCTGACTGCAGTTATCCATACTCACAAGAGCTATAGGATGTCCACCTGCCTTATATCTTTCACGAAGCATAGCAGTTACGATTCCCATTGCTGTAGTAACTTTCTTTGGACCAGCAACAATGTCTGCCTCGATCATAGGAAGAACCTTTCCCTCAATATCTATACATGCATAACCCTTCTCAGTAATTGTGAAGGATATCATCTGGAGAGATTCTTTTCTTGCCAGCTCCATTATATCAGCAAAATGATCCTCATCAGCCTTTACTGAACCTGCAATACCAGCAGTCACTTTCTTAATACTGTTTCCATCAGCTTTAAGCCCCACAGATAAAGTCAGCATATCAAATGGATCATATATCTTATCAATTATCTCTCCGTCAAAGCTTTCAGCAGCAATAACTCCTGTATTCAGCTTTCCCTGCTCCATAAGGTTATCTGCAAGACCTGCTATAAAACCTCTAAAGATATTTCCTGCTCCAAAATGAATCCACTGTGGAGTTTCTTTTGTCTTAGCTCTAATAGCTTCTATATCGTAGCTTGGAAGACTGATTCCGGCGTCTTCCCATGCAGTTTTTTCTTCTGTAATTCCTTTAATTGTAAGTTTCAAAACTTGTTCCCCTTTATTTCACTAATAATCGAAAATTTAAAGAGACATTTTATCAAGCATGTCCCAAGCACCAAGGATGTACATGATTCCCAGTGCTCTGTCATATAATCCATATCCCGGACGGCATTTCTCGCCCCAGATATGACGACCGTGATCAGGTCTGATATATCCATCGAAGCCTGCATCATGATATGCCTTGA
>CAMNGU010000044.1 GCA_946538525.1 uncultured Lachnospiraceae bacterium | reverse complement strand
TCAATTTTTATAAATTTAGCCTTGACTTTTTATTTGCAGGCTATTATATAAAAAAGATAACCGCGACTTCCGCCACGATTATCTTTTTCTATATCGTTTATTCTACCAGTTTCTATTCTGCCAGTTTCTTTTCGATTGCCTTAATAAGTATCTTCAAAGCCTTTATTCTGGCATACTTCTTATCATTAGATTCAAGTACATACCATGGAGCATATTTTGTATTTGTCTTTTGAAGCATCTCATCAACAGCAGCTTCATAAAGATCCCATTTTTCTCTGTTACGCCAGTCTTCATCAGTTATCTTCCACTGCTTCTCAGGAGTATTCTGCCTATCAGTAAATCTTGCCAGCTGTGTATCCTTATCAATCTGAACCCAGAACTTGATCACAACTGCATTCCAGTCTGCAAGTTCCTTCTCAAATTCATTTATCTCATTATATGCACGCTGCCAATCATTCTCTGAACAAAAGCCCTCAAGTCTTTCAACCATAACTCGTCCATACCAGGTTCTATCAAATATGGCTATATGACCATCCTTAGGAAGCCTGTTCCAAAATCTCCAAAGGTAATGCCTTGCCTTTTCCGCAGGTTCCGGACTAGCAATCGGATGAACCTCATAACCTCTTGGATCCAGTGCCGCCGCAATCCTCTTGATATTACCACCCTTACCAGCAGCATCCCAGCCCTCATAGGCTACAATTACCGGAATCTTCTTATGGTATATCTCATTATGAAGCTCTCCCAATCTCTTCTGAAGCTTATCCAGCTCAGTCTTATATTCCTCATCAGTAAGAGATTTATCAAGAGAAATATCCGCCAGCTTTGGAGTTTCTCTAAGTGGAAATGTGTTTTGAAGCAGCGGTGCTGTCTTAGATTCTGCATTCTTAAGTGCAGTATCAATGCTGGACACAAGAATTTCAGTAACCTGAAGCTCCGCCCATTTCTTCTGAGAAGAATCTATGAAATACCATGGTGCAACAAATTGATTTGTAGCCTCAATATATTCATCATACACATCAAGACATTTATCATAATGCTTGTTCTGCCATTTATCCTTTTCAGATACACGCCACTTTGTATATGTATTACTCTCTAACTCTTTGATTCTCTTCTTCTGAGTCTTCTCATCAATATGGAAGAAAAACTTCACAACAAGGTAGCCATTATCATTCAGCGTTCTCTCAAAGCGCTTGATGCTGGTGATATGTTCCTTATATTTCTTCTTATTGATTTCTCCATGCAGGAACTGACTTGTCACTTCGCCCATCCAGCTTCCATCGAAGAAGGAGAACTTTCCTTCCTTAGGAATCCTTACAAAATAGCGATAGAGAAATGGTCTTCTGGTCTCATCACTAGTAGGCTCTGTCAGTGTTTCACATTTAAAAAATCTTGGGTCCATCCCCTTGATCACACGACCAAGGACACTTCCCTTTCCAGCGGCCCCCCAGCCATCAAAAACAACCAGAACCGGAAGATTCTTCTCTTTAACCATCATCTGCCTAACCGCCAGATCCGCACGAGCCTTCTCAAGCCTGGCAGTCAATTCATCATTTGACGGTCTATCTTCTTTTACCCACTCCTTTAACATTTTCTGATCACCCCCAATCAAGTAATGCTTTTGTAAATCATTTTCTCCAGTTTCAAGTACTTCAATTATACCAAATCCAACCGGTGAAATGATACCCATTTTTCTTTAAAAAATTTTTAAACTCAAAAGTACTATACATTTTTATCATTTTCCTTTACAATTACTACCGTTCGTAAATTTTGGAACAAAATAGGTTATTAGTATTTATGTTTTTTAAAATTTTGAGGATTTTAGAGAGGGGATTATGAAAAAAATATATGCAGAAGCAAGAAGCCTTGCTTTTAAACTTTTCTTTCTAGGCGGACTCATTCTTGTCATTATTGGTATAGTGATTACCTTCGGGATATGTAATCACCTATTCAAGTATTTATTTGTCAAAGCACCTGACCTTTGGGAAACTCCAAGTTCTGAATATGCTGAAGGAAAATGGTATACCTGCGACAACAATATTCTATATGACTATTATTGTTCAGACGATTCAGGCAGGTACTATGTAACATCTACAAATAACGGCGAATATATGGGATTCTATGTATATAATGATCAGACCGAATTAGCAGACAAAATCTCCAATGATACTTTTGAAAATCTAAACGGGAAACAAAATGAGCTTTCCTCAGAATATTTATCCGGAAAAGGATATTTAACAGAAATGTCTGCAACAGAAGCCAGGTATTTTAGATACTATTTTGAAAGCGAGGATTCTTCAGCAGAGGATTACAATCTTGTTTTATATAATTACAGACTGGTGACTCCTTGGAAGCTTATCGTTGACGATAATGGCGATAACCATATTTTCTATATGAGCATTGGGCTACTCGTTGTAATTTTAGGATTATTCTCCATGTGCCATTTTATTTTCGGTGGCTACAAAAAACCATTTACGAAGTCAATCCAGAGATACGGAATTATGGAAGATGTTTTAGATAGAGATATGCAACATGCAGTTGCAATCTCCAACTCTTATGTGGGAGATAAGCACCTGCTTGTGTACAACCCACCAACATCCATAATCATTCCATATAGCGCTCTAGTATGGGCATATGTTCAGGTTACAACAACCAAACATACTACTTATGGCATTCCTTCAGGGACATCCAAATCCTACTCCCTAATACTTTGGGATAGGAACAGAAACAAAAATACCATTGGCGTAAAGACCGAAGAAACCGGACATAAGATTCTGGATGAAATGTATCGCAGAGCCCCTTACTTCTTCTCCGGCTTTACAAATGAACTAGCAAATGCAACAGATAATGGTCAGTTTAATTCACTTATCCAAGCAGTGGACGAAAGAAGAGAACATGTGCTAAGTAGTGAAATTCCAAATTATGGTGAAACTACTAATAACAATTCACTATTTAATGAAACATATACAGATAACAAATAATAAACTAAGTATTCATCAAGGAGGGAAACGATGAAAAACATTTTTAACTCAGGTTTTGCAAAACTTATTATTATTTTCCTAGTTGGAGGTATCCTCTTAATTATCGTGGGAGCTATGGATTATTCCGATTCTCGCAAAACCCCTATCGATTTCAACGCAATGAAGGACAGTGACTTCAAAAAAGGTGCCATAATCGAGGGCGATCTCTACTATAACTATGGAGTATTTGAAACTATTGAGAATAAGAGAAATGGTCATACAGAAAGCACTAACTACAGATATATAATCCCAATGGGAGATGAATCTTATGTAGGCATTGAGTTCTTAAATGAAGAAGATGTAGCTCTTATGGATAAGCAAACAGATGAGACCTACGATATGATGGACGGAAAGATTGACGACACAACAACTGTAGTTCATTTCAAAGGTAAGATTTGTAAGATGGATAATGAAGACTATGGCTACTTCAAAGACTTTATGAAGAGTGGTGGCTTCACCGATGATGAGATTGCAAAATATGGTTCAGAATATTATATCCAAGTTAGAAAGTTTGGAGAAGGTCCAATTACCATTATCGTCGGTATAGTGCTTATACTAATTGCTGCAGTTTTAATATTTGTAGTTCTTGCAAAAGCAAAAAAGATGGCTGCACCTGCGCCACAGCCAACATATAATCCAGGTGCAGGAATGACTCTAAATAGTGATTCACAGGCTACATTCAACCAGACCCCAACAGGATTTGATCAGCAGTCTCAGGGTCCACAGTTTAATCAGCAGCCTCAAGGCCCACAGTTTAACCAGCAGCCTCAGGGACCTGAAGGACCTCAGGGACCAGCAAATTTTCAGTAATTCAAAAAACTGATAATAACTGATTACTCTAGAGATACAAACTTCTCTTGGATTTTTGACTTTACTTTTACATTTACTATTACTATACCTGCACTGACTAATAACAAGGCTAATACATACTTTAATCCCAACTGACTGTACTCTCCCAAAAGTATTGCGGAAAGTACTACTCCAAATACCGGATTCATAAATCCAAATATGGAGATCTTCGATACATCATTATATTTCAGAAGTATCCCCCAAAGTGTATATGCCACGCTGGATATTAGAGCCAGGTAAATGAGTATCAAGGCCATATTAGTTAGATTACCTCCAGCACCATTAAGCCCGGAATCAGCTACTCCTCCAACTGTCTCTATAGGCCCATTTTCCGACGAAACCATCATCTTACCAATCTGTCCCGCCAAAGTCATAACCAATCCGCCAAACACAAATTGGTATCCACTGAATAGAACCGTATCATGGTCTTCGGAATATCTTTTTATCATCACTGAAGATATGCCATAGCATAGTGCAGAAAGAGCAACCAGTCCGTCTCCCAATGGATTTATGGATAATCCCGCTCCAGTAAGATTTATCAGTAGTACACCTATAAATCCCAACACACAACCAAGGATTTTTCTCCAAGTAAGATTTTCCATTCTAAATATTAGACTTGCTATAATTATGGCGAAAAATGAAGTCAGCGAATCCACCACTGCCGAATTAATTCCCGTAGTATGAGCCAGTCCCAGATAGAAAAAGAGGTACTGACCGACGGTCTGAAAAAGACTGAGAAACATAATCTTTGGAATCTCATTTTTCATTGGCAAAAGGGACTTCTTCTTTATTATACTTCCGAAGATTATGACCAGTAATCCAGCCAGAGCAAATCTTATTCCTGCAAATCTTATAATGCTCCAGGTATCTGAAGAATCAATCCCCCAAAGCCTGTAACCTATCTTGATACACGGAAATGCACTTCCCCAAAGAAAGCAACATAGAAGAGCTCCTGTAAAAGTAAGAAGACTATTTCTTATAGAATTTTTATTTTCCAAATTATTCATGCAACATATAATATAGACCACTCCCTTTATTGTCAAGAATTCAAACAAATGCTATACTGTTTCAGGATTACAGGACATATCAACTAATCAGTAATCCTATATTTCAAATAATTTATGAACTTTAGAAAGATCAAGGGTAGTATAAAATGATCGTTAATTGCAAAAACAGAGAATTGAATTTTTCTATAGATGCTCCGCCATCTAAATCTATTTATCACCGGGAACTTATCATTCGTTTCTTATGTGGAGATTATTCTCATCTGAATATTCTGGATAATGACAGTAATGACATTAGAGAAACAAAGACTATACTTCAATGTCTTTATAATATTATCAATCAATCCAATTTCAAGACTGTGGAATACTCTAATACAGATTCTAATATAAATTCTAATATAGATTCTGATATAGATCTCGGCAATAATTCCACTGCAGAATCTGGCAGTAAGAAGCTTACCTTCTTCCCATGTGGTGAAAGCGGTTCTACACTTCGTCTTATGATACCTGTTATTTCCGCATTGATTCTCGGTGAAGGAAATCCGGATTACGGACTGGATGGATTTACTATTGGAACCCAGGGAAGACTTTTTGACCGCCCTATCAAGGCACTCCGTGATGCTATGAAACCTCACGGAATAAATATTGAAAAAATACCTGAAACCAGATCAATCCTTGTTACTGGTAAAATGAAGCCAGGAGACTACACCATAGATGGAAGTGTTTCTTCTCAGTATATTTCCGGTCTGCTGATTGCTCTTACAGCATTTGACCAGCCAAGCACTGTAAATGTTTCTGGCGAATTTGAATCCATACACTATGTAGAGCTGACACAAGATGTTCTGGCAAAATATAACTGCCCGGCTATAAAATCTGCTGAACAGGTAAACTGCTTCTATCCTACTGCAGGTGGCTATAAGAAAGCTGCAACCGAAAGTGAAGCAATCAAGGCTGACTTTAGAGTTGAAGGCGATTGGAGTAATGGCGCATTTCTTCTTTGTATGCAAAGATGGTCTGACATAACAGTAAATAATCTAAATCCTGACTCCAGGCAGGGGGATAAGGGAATTCTTGAATATCTGGAACTGGTTGATCATGTTCTATCCGGCGATAAAACTAAATATGTATGTAAGCCAGATGGAATGATAACCTTAGATGAAAATATGAATAATATATACTGCGACTGCACCAATATTCCTGACATAGCACCTTATATGGCAGTAATAGCGCCATTTGTATTTGATAAGATCACATTTTCAGGAATAGGCCGACTGAGGATCAAGGAATCCGACAGAGTAAAAGCTGTTATAACCCAGCTTTCAAATATTGGTGTAAGAACCGTTGAAACCGACGATGAGCTTACAGTATATAGATATAATGTAACAGAAGATATTCAGAACAAAAAAATATACCTGCCTGCATTTAATGATCACCGAATGGTAATGTGCGCCATTCTGATTGCAGTGATCCTTAAATGCGAAGTAGATATAGATAACATTTTCTGTATCAAAAAATCTTTCCCTGAATTCATTGAATATATCGAAAGATATATGAAATAATTTATTCTTTTACATCATCAATCGTAAGAGTACGAAGCTGTTCATCAGAGATGTTTTCGATTGACACTATTCTTGTAGCCTGTCTCTCGATGCATCTCTCAAGATAGTTTCGAGCCTCTCTGGCATTTGCAAAGTTCTCTTCATGAGCTTTCGCTTTAGCTGTAAGATATTCCTTAACAAATTCAGCAGCCTCTTTATCAGTATCATATTCCTGCTTCTTAGCCATATTGTTAAATATCTGATCAAGTTCATCCCCTGAATAATCATTAAAGAAAATGTACTTATTAAATCTTGATTTAAGACCTGGATTGGAATTTACAAACTCTTCCATCTTATCGGTATATCCTGCAACGATAACTATAAGATCATCACGGTTATCCTCCATGAGTTTCAGCAGAGTATCTACCGCTTCCTGTCCAAAATCCTTCTCATCTCCACCCTTTATAAGTGTGTAAGCTTCATCAATAAAGAGGATTCCACCGATAGCACTTTCAACTACCTCGGCAGTTTGAGTTGCAGTCTGTCCAACATAACCAGCCACCAGATTGGAACGATCCACTTCCACCAATTGCCCCTCGCTTACAACACCAAGAGCCTTATATATCTTGGCAAGAAGTCTGGCAACTGTAGTTTTTCCTGTACCAGGATTTCCAGAGAATACCAGATGCAGTGTAATATCCGGCTGCTTCATTCCTCTTTCCTCGCGGAGTTTTCGAATCTTCACCAGGTTTATAAGATTTGTAAGATCCTGCTTTACTGACTTAAGACCAACTAAGGTATTAAGTTCTTCCATCAGCAGCTCTAATGTTTCTTCAGTATCTTCTTCAGCTTCCGACCCATTTATCTTTTTATTTTTAGTTCCTTCTGCTGCTGCCACAGGATCAACATTCTTCTTTACTTCTCCTCGAAGATTTTTGCTCTTCTGACTATTCTTTCCTCTTCCTAAACTATCTGTAAAATACAGTCCATAGTTCTTAAGAAATCCGTCCAGCATTAATGTATAATTTGAAAGGTTAGCGACCTCAGTTACTGTTTCTCCATTTATAGCAACATAAGCAGCTCCTATCTCTTTGTAGAGTTCAACCACTTCCTTGGAAACCGGTCTTCCACTTGGAGCTTTCATGCCTCCAGAAAGATCATGCTTAACTAGATAGAGCATAATTCTTGGCGGTGTATTGATAAAATCCTTATCCATACATTTTCCGTACTTGAAATTCAGAAACTGATTTATGCTCATTAGAGTACCGAGATAATCTCTAATGAAATCCAGTTCCAAACGACCATCTGTTCCATCTGATTCAAATAAGAATCCAACGAACTGAAGAAGATTATACTTCAGCATTTCTCTAGGAGTCATACCTGTGGCTTTAGTAAGCTCAGGATTTGAATACTGAATATCATCCATCAGCTTGAACATATTATCCAATTTGCTCTTTAATACATAATCGGTCATCTATTTATTCATCCTTCTTAGATTTCTTAGTACCCTTCTTGTCGTCCTTATTCTTCAAACCTTTATCGTCTTTACGCTTATCATCTTTATCTTTAATATTTTTTCCGTCTGACTTCTTATCAGCCTTTTCTCTCTTTGCTTTTTCCTTTTCAGAAGCCTTAAGCTTTGCTGCTTTTTCTTTCTCAGATTTTTTGCTTTCCTTCTTTTCTTTCTTACCTTTATCACCAGAAACTATGGATGAGTCTGAAGCTAGAGAACCTTTAGATGTAACCACATCACTTAAGTTAGCAGCCAGAGCAGCTTCCTCTTCATCTTCCTTATCCATCTCATTTTCAGCCTGAAGCATAGGCTCTATATATTTCTTCTGATAATAAACCTCAAGAGCTTTATATTCTTCACTCTCTTTATCCATCAGTTTTCCATGCTTTGCATCTAATGCTTCATCTCCTGAAACTCTCTTCATAGCATGCTTTGAAATACTCTTTGCATGAAGAGATATTCTCTGAAGACTGTTTACCAGATCGTATAATGCAACACCACCTGAAACACCACAATCTCCATCCTGAAGTCTTTCAACATGGTGAGACTCCACAACCTCCTTAAGAATCTTTACTGTCTGACTCAATGGATAAACCTTGTAAGCTTCATTCATAGTTTCGCTGTCAACCGCCCTGAAGGTCATACTAAGCATATGTCTAACTGCTTCTATGACGGTATTTATCTCTTTCTGTCCCTTCTTTGAAAAGACTATCTTATCCTCATGACATTCCTGAGCCGTATAAGCAATACTCATACAGTAATCACCAATTCTCTCATAATCTCCAACTGTATTCAGCATAGCTGTTAGCATACTTCTATTATCCGGAGTAAGTCGATTTCTATTAATCTTTACAATATATGCCGACAGAACAGTTTCACATCTGTCGATAAAATTCTCATTTTCGTTCAGTGTATTAAAGGCATTCTTATCATAATCTACGAAAAGACCTGTTGCAATCTTGTAATTCTCCTGAATCTTCTCAGCCATAAGTGACATGATATCCTTGCACTGCACAAGAGCGATACCAGGAGTCTTAAGGAGCATATCATCCAATCTTCTAAGTTCTTCATCACCATAGATCTCATCTGAATCCTTAAGAAGCTTACCTGTAAATGAAGCCATCTGCTTAGAAAATGGAAGAAGAATAATACTGATAATTACATTAAATGCCAAATGGATATTAGCAATATCCCCTCGGTTGACCACTTTAGAAAATATAGGGATACCCACCGTATAGTAGATAGAATAGATGATGACCGTAAATATCAGAGCTCCCGCAACATTGAAAAGCAGATAGCTGAGAGCCACTCTCTTTGCTTTCTTATTTGCTCCGATTCCGCCGATGATGATGGTCATACATTTTCCAATGTTCTGTCCGATAATGATTGGCACAGCAATTCCATAAGTTACACTACCTGTAGCTGAAAGGGCCTGAAGAATACCTACAGATGCACTGGAACTCTGAATAAGTGCTGTAAGCACAAGTCCGGTAAGTATTCCAATAAATGGATTATTAAATGAAAGGAAGAAGCTCTGGAACTTTTCGGACTCCTTAAGTGGAGCGAACACCTCTTCCATCATAGTCATGCCATAGAAAAGAGTTCCAAGTCCTATAAGGATACCTGATACTTCCTTCAGATTCTGCTTCTTTGCCAACATGCGAATACCAACACCTACTGCAACCAGCATTGGTGCAAATGATGAAGGTTTTAAAAGCTGAAGTACTAAATTTCCTGAACCCAGATCACCAAGTCTCAGAATCTGGGCGGTAACACAGCTTCCTATATTAGCTCCATATACAACAGGAATAGCCTGAGCAAGTGTCATAATACCTGCATTAACAAAACCGATTAACATTATCGTGGTTGCTGCCGAACTCTGGATAATACCCGTAACACCAAGCCCAAGAGCCCAGCCCTTTATAGCACCAACACCTTTTCTTTTACTTGTTGTAAGAGTCTGCAGAATTTTTTCAAGTCCTCCTCCTGCAAGTTTCTCAAGGGAAGAACCCATCAGGTTCATTCCAAAGAGAAAGAGTCCTACTCCACCAAACAATTCTAAAACACTCAGCAATGTTTTTTTCTCCTAATCAATCAAACTATGTCTAGATAAAATACGATCTTTCATACAAACCGATTTAACCCATGTTATATAATATCAATATTTTATCTTATCTACAAGAAAAAAAGAAAAGGGGCTATAAACTTGAATAAAACAGCCATTTGTGCTAAATTATCGGTTAGCTGTGTAAGTATTTCTTCATACTTATTATGGATGCTCATACGACAGATCAACGAACTATATTAATTAATATCAGAGGACTTTTATGCTTTACTATAAGCTGATCTTTGGCATGATTTTTCTGCCACTCGCAATTTTAGGATATCAAATATTCCCTAGGCGTTTCAGATGGGTACTACTCCTGCTGGCAAGCATAGGGTTTTATTTTACATTTTCCCGGAAACTTTTTGTCTTTTTAATTTTTTCAACTGCAGTAACCTACGGTATAGGTCTGCTGCTTGAGAAAATGAACCAGAACAAAAAAGCTGCTTTAAAAAATGTTAAAGCACCTGAAAAAAGTGAAAAGGATAATGCAAATAAAGAAGCTATAAAGCAGCTAAAAGCGGCAATCAAAACAAAGTACCAGAGAAAGACAAGACTCATTCTGGCTCTAGGTATACTGATTGCGCTATCAACCCTTCTTTATCTTAAGTATTACAATTTCTTTGCTGAAAATATCAATATACTTTTTAAAGCTTCTGCAGATTCACCTGTTCTTCCTATCAGAGATATCGCCCTTCCATTGGGAATATCCTTTTACACAATGCAGGCAATCAGCTACATGGCAGATGTTTATTGGGGGAAATTTGAAGCCCAGAAAAATCCTTTGAAGCTTCTACTGTTCCTCAGTTTCTTCCCTACTATAGTGGAAGGACCTATTGCACTTTATGCAGACATGAAGGACCGCCTATATGTAGGTGCTCCTATAGACCCGGATAATATTATCAGGGGGTACATCCGTTTTTTCTGGGGCATCATGAAGAAGATAGTTATTGCAGATAGACTTAGTCCTGCAGTTGTTCTACTCTTCGATCCAACTCACGAAACCAAAGGTATAGAAGTTATAGCTGCAGCTGTTCTCTTTACCATTATGGAATATATGGACTTCTCCGGATGTATGGACATGGTTATTGGAATCAGTGCTATCTTCGGCATTACACTTCCAGAGAACTTCCGTCAGCCATTCTTTGCCAGAAATGCTTCTGAATTCTGGCGCCGCTGGCATATATCACTTGGTGTTTGGTTCAAAACCTACATCTTCTACCCTGTATCAATGTCTAAAATGGCTAAGAACTGGGGTAAGTTCGCCCGTGGAAAAGTCAACAAACATCTGACCATGGTAGTGGCATCAGCTATGGCTCTGCTCCCTGTATGGCTTAGCAACGGTCTATGGCATGGACCAAAATGGACCTACATCTTCTATGGTGTATTCTATTTTGTTGTCATTCTGCTAGAGCTTTTACTGGAACCAGTTGGAGACGGAATCTTAAAGCTGTTACATACTTCAAAAGAAAATAAGATTGTAAATGTAATCCGTATACTTAAAACCTGGATAATCATTTTCTCTGGTGAGCTGTTCTTCCAGGCTGATTCACTTAGAGAAGCTTTTCGAATGATCAAAGATATACCAAATGGATTTAGTTTCAGCCCTCTCTATAACGGCGATGCACTAAACTGGGGACTAGATTTATATGACTGGCTTATAGTACTTATCATGCTGATAGCCGTAATTGTGGTAAATACTATAAGAGAAAGAGGAGTAGATATAACTGCTGCCCTCTTAGAAAAACCAATAGTTCTAAGATGGGGACTCACATTTGCACTCCTTATAGTGATAACAATATTCGGTTGCTACGGACCGGGATTTGAGGAGGTGGATCTAATCTATGCAGGATTCTAAAGAAAAATCCATCAAGGAAAATGAAACCGACTTAAAAAAAGATGCAAATATAGATGCAGATAAAAATACGAATAAAGACGCAAATATAGATGCAGATAAAGATACGAATAAAGAAGTAAAAAAGCATCCTACAAAAATCGGCAGATGGATTGAGATATTCGCCTTCATCTTCCTTTTCGCGGTTCTACTTAAAGTGATTTCCTACGCCATTGACCCAATCAGACTGAATCAGCCGGAAATGGTAGTTGCCCGGGACAGACATATTGTTGCTGCTCTTGCTGAGGAGCCTAACAGTTCCGATGTACTTGTGGTGGGTGACAGTGAGGCAATGGTGCTTGTTTCCACCAAAATCCTAATGGACGAAGCAGGTATATCATCTTACAATTGCAATCAGTTAGGACAAAGAACTTCAGAAACATATTTCTTCCTTAGCAAGCTTTTGGAAAAGCAAAACCCAAAGGTTATGATCCTTGAAACAAATGTTATCACTCAGGATACAACCTTTAACACGGAGGTTCATCTCACCTACAACGCCACCATGCAGGAAGTATTTCCTATCATGAGATATCACAGTAACTGGCGCAGAAAGTTTGGGCTGGAGGAGCCACCTGAATATAATGCCTACCGTGGATTTGAGGAAATCTATGTAGTTGATCCATATAGTGGCGAAGAATATATGACCGCAACTGAGGACCGCTACAAAGTTAATCCTATCGCCATGTATTATCTTGATGAAGTTCGTAAGTTATGCGAGGAGAAGGGCATTCAGATTATTCTTGTTACTTCACCTTCTGCAATCAACTTCAACTATTCAAAGCATAATACAATGCAGGATTATGCAGATAAGTACGGTCTGGAATATATTGATTTCAACCTGCTTCAAGACGAAATCGGACTGGACTGGAGCAACGATACAGGTGATGCTGGAGACCATATAAATGTGTATGGTACTGAAAAAACCACCAGATATCTTATGAACTATCTAAATGAAAACTATGACCTTCCGGATCATAGAGAAGAATAATATAAAACTTTTATAGAAAATTATAAAGAGAATTATATAGAGAATAGACTATGAAAAATGTTTTAGAATATCTTGAAAATACAGCCAAAAGGCTTCCAAACAAAATGGCAGTAACTGACGGAACCGAAGAATGTACATTTGAAGAGCTTCGTGCAAACAGCGCCCGTATTGGAACTCTCCTCTCCGAATACATTTCAGTCGGCGAACCAGTGGCTGTAATGATGAAGAAGAGCACTAAAACTCTTCAGATATTTCTGGGGACTGTTTATGCAGGAGGCTTCTACTGCCTGCTGGATCCAGACTTCCCAGATGAAAGACATAAGAATCAGCTTAACACTCTGCAACCGAAAGTTATAATTGCAGAAGCTGAAACTCTTGAAAAGATTACCAGACTGGGCTTTGAGGGAACAGTTATAACTAAGGATGATCTTTTCGAGAAAATGGAAAGTGCTGAAGAACTTCCAATTCTTGATTATATTGAAAAGAGCTCAGACACTACACTTCCACTCTACTGTAATTTCACTTCCGGCTCCACCGGAATTCCAAAGGGTGTGTTGGTAGGACATGCATCTGTCATCAGCTTTATAGATACATTTACGGAACTCTTTGGCATAACCGAAGAAGATGTGATCGGCAACCAGGCTCCATTTGATTTTGATGTTTCTGTTAAAGACATTTACAGTTCACTAAAAACCGGAGCAACCATGGTCATCATCCCAACTGCCTATTTCAGATTTCCAAATAATGTTATGGACATGTTGGAAAAGTACGAAGTTACAACCCTAACCTGGGCCGTATCCGCTCTGGTACTTCTAAACAGGCTGCATGAATTCATGTACAAAGTTCCACCGAAGATTAACAAGGTCCTCTTCAGTGGAGAGGAAATGCCAGCAAAGCATCTGGCTGACTGGATGGCTCAATATCCAGAAGCAAAGTTCGTAAACCTCTATGGTCCAACAGAAATAACTTGCAACTGTTCATACTATCCAATAGACAAGGAAAATGTTCCAGAGAAGCTCCCTATTGGAAATGTATTTCCAGGTAAAAAAATATACTTGATAGATGAAAATAGAACTGAGAACGGAGGAATCATTCCGGAATCCGAATCAGAGACCATTGGCGAAATATGTGTAGCCGGAAATGAGTTAGCTCTGGAATACTATAATAACGAAGAAGCAACTGCCAAAGCATTTGTTACCATAGACAAAATCGGCCGAGTTTATAAAACCGGTGATTTGGGATTCCGTAAGGATGGTCTTCTTCATTTCGCAGGAAGACGGGATTTCCAGATAAAGCATAATGGTCACCGCATTGAGCTTGAAGAAGTCGAGCGCGCCATGAACAGCCTTTCAGGAATTGGACAGGCATGTTGCATCTATGATACTGCCAAGTACCGAATCGTTGTATTCTATACCGGAAGCGCCGGAACCCAGTGCCCAGACAGAAAGCAAATCGTTGCCGGGCTTAAAGAAAAACTCCCTGAATATATGCTTCCAAACATTTATAAGTATATGGAAGAACTTCCAATCAGTAAGAACGGCAAAGTAGATAGAAATATGCTGAGGAGTATGTTGTAAATCAGATAAAATCTTTAGGTAATCAATATGAATATAGAAAATATCATAAATAAATATAAAACACCATTTTATCTCTATGATATATCTCAGTTAAAATCACGCATAGAGATGATCCGCAGCCATCAACAGGATATCGGGCTTTGCTATGCTATGAAAGCAGCGCCTCTCCTGGCTGGTTATATTGCACCATTCGTTGATAGGCTTGAGGTATGTTCCCCAGGAGAATACGAAATCTGCATCAGAGATAATGTTAAACCTCAGCAAATTCTTGTATCCGGAGTAAATAAAACCAGAGAAAGCATGGCTAGAATCCTTTCTCTTGGCGGGGCGGCTCATTTCACTATAGAGTCACCAGAACATTTCGAAATCCTTGAGGATGTAACAAGAGAGTTTAACCAGAAAAACGGGTCCAACCAAAAGCTTAATATCTACATTCGATTCACCTCAGGAAATCAATTCGGCGTGGATAGAGTTACTTTAGAAGAGCTCTGCCAGAAAGTCATTGACTCAGAATATCTGGACTTAGTTGGTATCCACTACTTCTCCGGAACTCAGAAAAACCTGAAAAAGATTGAAAATGAGTTAGCTGAACTTACAACCGTTGGGCAGGAACTTCGAGATAATTTTTCAAAAGACCTCAGCCTGGAATATGGCCCAGGCCTGGGAATAGATTACTTTAAATCAGAAAAAAAGACTGTTGATGAAGAGTTACTGGCCGAACTTATGGAAGTCGTAGAAAGAACCGGCATCAGGAACAGTTACTCTGATATCACCTTTGAATATGGCCGTTACATTGCCGCAACCTGTGGAAAATACTTCACAGGAGTAGCTGATGTAAAAACAAATGATGGAACAAACTACGCTATCCTTCAGGGAGGGCTTCACCATATCACCTACTATGGAAGTATGGCAGGTATGAAAGTTCCATATATCGATCATATTTCCAAAAGCGGACAACAAGATACAGCTCCACTTCATGACTATGTTCTAGCAGGTTCTCTTTGTTCTGTAAATGATATCTTAGTCCGGAAGATTTCTCTTCCAAAACTTGACATTGGTGATACTCTATGTTTCAATCTAACTGGCGCCTACTGTGCCACAGAAGGCATCGCTCTTTTCTTAAGCCGCGACCTGCCAGCAGTTGTTGTGGTAGATGAAAATGGCAGCGATAACTTAGTTAGAGATCATATTGAAACAAATACATTTAATGGAGGATACCATGGATAGACTATTAGAGATATTAGAAGAGATTATACCTGGAGAGGATGTGGAAAACTGCACAACTCTCGTTGACGACAACATTCTTGACTCATTTGCAATCATTTCACTTGTTGCAGCTCTTGAGGAAGAATACGATATTACAATCTCACCAGCAGAGCTTGTTCCAGAAAACTTCAACTCTGCAGCTTCACTTTTGGAAATGGTTGAGAGACTTTCCGAATAATAAGCTTTCTAAGAAAAATAATCAAAAAAAATCAAAAAAAATAAATCCCAGCTCGAGGTTTTACAAATCATTGAGCCGGGATATTTTATTCTACTCTTTTTATTCTACTTTACTTCATAATAACAAGTTCATATTCTCTCGAACCTATTCCAATCTTCTCTGCATGTTCAAGAGTCTCTTCCCAGGAAACATTTGGATTACTATTATGCCAATGATCTCCATGATCATGGAAATGTTCACTTGCCATATTATCTCCCAACTGGCTATTTCTTATTGGTTCAGCCTTCTGGCAAAGATCAACACAGGCTTGATCCAAAGCAACAGGATCAAAGGATGCAAGCATTCCAATATCAGGAAGGATTGGTGCATCATTTTCACCGTGGCAGTCACAGTTAGGCGATACATCTGTTATAAGGCTAATATGGAAACAAGGTCTTCCAGTAACAACCGCTGCAGTGTATTCTGCCATCTTGCGCCCAAGCAGTGAAGCTGCATCCCAGTTATTATTTGAAATGGCATCGAAGGCGCAGGCTCCTATGCATCGGCCACATCCATTGCATTTATCTGGATCAATCCATGCCTTATTTCCATTATCTGCATCATATACAATGGCATTAGAACCACATTCCTTCGCACATCTCTTACAACCCCTGCAAAGTTCTGTATCAACATGTGGCTGACCACTATTATGCTGCTGCATCTTTCCAGCGCGGCTTCCACATCCCATACCGATATTCTTGATAGCTCCACCAAAACCAGCCTGTTCATGCCCCTTAAAATGAGTCAGAGAGATAAATATATCTGCATCCATTACAGCACGACCAATATATGCTTCCTGACAATATTCAGCATTTGGAACAGGTACTGCTATATCGTCAGTTCCTCTAAGTCCATCTGCTATAATAATCTGGCAACCGGTTGTAACCGTATTAAATCCATTTATATTCGCACAGTCCATATGTTCCAGCGCATGCTTACGGCTGCCTGGATACAAAGTATTACAATCAGTTAAAAATGGAAGCCCTCCCTGCTCTTTCACTATATCAGCAACTGCCTTTGCATAGTTTGGTCTAAGATAAGCCAGATTCCCCAACTCACCAAAATGCATTTTTATCGCTACAAACTTTCCATCCATATCAATAGACTCAATCCCCGCCTTCTTGATAAGCTTCTGAAGTTTTGCTGGAAGACTAACCCCCAGTCCGGTTCTAAAATCTGTAAAATACACCTTAGAACATGTCTTTGATTTCTCCATATAATACCTCCTCTGAAAACCATTTCTAACTACTATATTCCCCCATAACTCCTGAGAAAAAACTGTTAAAATTCTATATTAAGCAGTGTCACTTCACTGTCTGTTCCTACACGAATAGGTGGTCCATAATAACCAACCCCTGCCGTTACCACAGTTGTTATTCCATGTAACTCTTTTACACCATATCCATTTTCATTAAATAACGGAACGATAAGATTTCCAGGGAATATCTGTCCATTATGAGTATGTCCTGAGAGTACCAGATCAGTTCCATTATCGGCAAGTTCCTCAAACTCTATAGGCTCATGCTGCAGAACCACAATCGGCTTCGACTTATCAGTATTCTCCAGAAGTTCCTCCGCACTAAGTCTATTATCGGTTCCATCACCAGCCTTCTGGCCATCAACTCTTCCCACCAGTGTGAACAGCCCGTCAATATCAACTTCTTCATCATACAGAACATTAAATCCTGCGTCCTCAAAAAACTTTTCCATATCAGAAGTTCTAAATGCTTCTGATATAGGTGAGATTGAAAAACCACCGAAAAGATTCTCATCCACATCATGGTTACCGCAAACAGCATAGACTCCATATTTTGCATGCATCTTGCTTAGTGCTGCGGCATATTTTTCAGGATGTTTCAGTCCATCATAATTACTGGTAAATATATCTCCTGCTATTACGATTAGATCCGGATCACATTCATTTACAATATCCACCATTTTTTCTGTGGCACGAATATCTGAATTAACACTGAGATGAAGATCCGCCAGCAGAACTACTTTAAGTTGCTGTCCCTTTGCAGCCTCATTTTCAAGTTTTATATCGTAAGTCACAAGCTTAGGATTCTGGGAATGGACCAGACCAAATATGGTTATGATCAGCCCAAGAATAAATGCAAAATGAAGCGCGTGCCCTACAAGAGTGTTATCATCTTCCGCTCCTAACTTTTCTTTAAGCTTGTTTCTTAACTTGGTTGCTGCAAGGAGAATTAGAATAAAAAGGATTACAAATGTTGCGTAGAACATAAAGAAGCCTAGCCATATATTTCCAAATTGCATACAGAAATATTTAAATTTACATTTAGGAAGATAAGCTCCCAAAACCGGAATAATTGCCAGAAGCCCATATATGATAATTCTGATTACTCTGGATTTTTCTCCCAGCTTATTAAATTTCTTATGGTTTTTTACCGCAAACTCTGTAAGAAGTGATATTACTGCCTGAATAATAATGTAAATAAATAAAAAGATCATTCCGCACATTTTTTCTGTTTTCCTTATTTATATTTAAAACCACTAAGCGTGATTATACCTAATAAATATACATTTTTCAAAAGCGAAACAGCAATTATCATATTTTTAACAGATTTTTATTATCTATTTTTAACTATGAAAACCTTTTTATTTCTTCAATATAAGTGTAACTTCACGAATATTCATTTTAGGCGAAAAAAAGTGCTCCAATTATTCACCAAAATGTGTATAATAGTGCATTGCAGGGGTCATGAACAATTCCAAGACTGTTCTGCAACAAAAAAATATAAAGTGAGGTTAAATTATGGATCACAGTGTTATCACTAATGAGTATCTTGAGAAGATGGATGCTTACTGGCGTGCAACAAACTATCTTGCTGCTGCTCAGCTTTATCTTTTAGACAATCCTCTTCTCCGCGAACCACTCCAGAAGGAGCACATTAAGAAGAAGATAGTTGGTCACTGGGGAACAGTACCAGGACAGAACTTCATCTATGTTCACCTTAATCGTGTAATTAATAAGTATGATCAGGATATGATTCTTCTTTCAGGTCCTGGACACGGCGGAAACTTCTTCGTAGCTAATGCATACCTTGAAGGTTCTTACAGTGAAGTATATCCAAACATCAGCAGAGATATTGACGGACTTCAGAAACTTTGTAAGCAGTTCTCATTCCCAGGTGGTATCTCAAGCCATGTTGCTCCAGAGACTCCTGGTTCTATCCACGAAGGTGGAGAGCTTGGTTACTCAATCGCTCACGCATTTGGTGCAGTATTTGATAACCCAGAGCTCATCGCTGCCTGCGTAGTTGGTGATGGAGAGGCTGAGACTGGCCCTCTTGCAACATCATGGCAGTCAAATAAATTCCTTAATCCAGTATCAGACGGTGCAGTACTTCCAATCCTTCACCTTAATGGATTCAAGATTTCAAACCCTACAATTCTCTCTCGTCTTTCACATGAGGAGCTTGAGGCATTCTTCAAGGGTAATGGTTGGAAGCCATACTTCGTTGAAGGCTCAGATCCAAAGGAAATGCATAAGAAGATGGCTGAGACTCTTGATACAGTTGTTGACGAAATCAAGGCTATTCAGAAGCATGCAAGAGAGACAGGCGATACAACTAGACCAGTATGGCCAATGATCGTTCTTCGTACACCAAAGGGCTGGACAGGTCCAAAGGTAGTTGATGGAAATAAGATCGAAGGTTCATTCCAGGCTCACCAGGTTCCTGTAATGATGGATAAGCCAGAGCATATGCAGATTCTTCAGGATTGGCTTGAGAGCTATCATGCAGAAGAGCTTTTCGATGAGAATGGT
>CAMNGU010000043.1 GCA_946538525.1 uncultured Lachnospiraceae bacterium | reverse complement strand
TAAAAAAAAGATATTAATAAATTATTAGGGAAAAATTATGTACATAATAATGATTATAATTGTACTAGGAATAATAGTTGCAATTCATGAGTTTGGACATTTTGTTTTTGCTAAACTCAGTCACATAAAAGTAAATGAATTTGCTGTGGGCATGGGTCCGGCAATAGCTAAATGGAAAAGGAAGGAAACTGATTATACTATCAGGGCGCTTCCTTTTGGTGGTTACTGTCTTATGGAAGGCATGACAGAAGCATCAGATGATAAGGACAGCTTTAGCAATAAACCGCTTCTTTCAAGACTTTTTGTTTGCTTTGGTGGTCCGCTTTTTAATATCATTTTAGCTTTTCTATTAGCAATCATATTATGTCAGTATACTTATAATGATGTCCCTATTCTTACTGATATCATGGAAAATAGTGCAGCGGAAGAAGCTGGTATGAAGGTGGGGGATGAGATAACTCACCTGGACGGAAAGAAAATATATAACTACCGTGAGATAACACTTTATTCCATGATGAATTCTCCAGAGAAACCAACAGAGATAACATATCTTAGAGATGGTAAAGAGTATAAGGTTACTCTTACAAAAAAAACTGATGAAAATGGGAATTATTATTTTGGCTTTATGAGTACAGGGTTCCCTGCTTCTAAAGAATATCCGGCTATTAAATATGCAGTATATGAAGTGAGATTTCAGCTGAAGACAGTAGTTTATTCTCTAAAAATGCTATTCACTGGAAAGGCTACAAAGGATTCTGTTATGGGACCTGTGGGAATAACCAGTACCATGAGTGGAATGCTGGAGGATGCGCAAGAAGAAACAGCAGATGAAGGTGCATGGATGCAGTTCAAGGTTCTTCTTCTAAACCTTATAAATTTCGCAGTATTACTAAGTGCGAATTTGGGGATGATGAATATGCTTCCAATACCAGCACTAGATGGAGGCCGAATTCTATTTCTGTTGGTAGAGGCAATATCCGGAAGACCGGTACCACCAGAAAAGGAAATGGTGGTTACTGGAATTGGCGTAGCATTTCTGCTGCTGCTGACGGTGTTTGTTTTCTTCAACGACATTTCAAATGTTATACATGGCTAAGTTGTATACGGGATTAAAAACATCAATAAAACAATATTAAGAGGAACGAGCTTTATGGCATATAGAGATAATACAAAGAAAATCAAAATTGGAAATGTGGAAATCGGCGGTGGAAATAAAATTGCTATTCAGTCTATGACTAATACTGAAACCTCTGATATTGATGCAACAGTAGAACAGATACTTCAGCTTGAGGAAGCAGGTTGCGACATAGTTAGATGTACTGCCAATACAGAGGCGGCTGCGAGAGCATTTGAAAAGCTTAAAGAGAGAACTCATGTACCCCTTGTGGCTGATATTCATTTCCAGTATAAACTTGCTATTATGGCTATGGAAGCAGGTGCAGATAAGATTCGTATCAATCCTGGAAATATCGGTTCTGAAGAAAATCTTAAAGCTGTAGTTGATGTGGCTAAGAAGAAAAATGTGCCTATAAGAGTTGGTGTAAACAGCGGCTCTTTGGAAAAACAGTTTATTGAGAAATATAATGGAGTTACTGCTGAAGGTATTGTTGAGAGCGCACTGGATAAAGTGAGAATGATTGAGGAACAGGACTACGATAATATAGTTATCAGCATTAAGTCTTCAGATGTGCTCATGTCTGTAAAAACTCATGAACTGATTTCTCAGCGTACTTCATATCCACTGCATGTAGGTATAACAGAATCAGGAACTCTTTGGAGCGGAAATATCAAATCCTCAGTTGGACTGGGAATCATTTTGAATGAGGGGATTGGAGATACTATCAGAGTATCACTTACTGGAAATCCGGTAGAAGAAGTTAAGACAGCAAAGCTTATCCTGAAGACATTAGGACTTAGAAATGAAGGCATAACACTTGTGTCTTGTCCAACCTGTGGTAGAACTCATATCGATCTTATAGGATTAGCAAATCAGACAGAGGAACTTATAAAGAATTATGATCATCTTAACATTAAGGTTGCTGTAATGGGTTGTGCTGTAAATGGACCAGGAGAAGCCAGAGAGGCGGACCTGGGTATTGCTGGTGGTGAGGGAGAAGGCCTCGTATTTAAGCATGGAGAAATACTTAGGAAGGTTCCACAGGATCAGCTTCTGGCAGAACTGAAGAAGGAACTGGATTCATACGAAGAATAGTGATGAACTAGAAAAAATATTAGAAAAATAAGAAAAGAGAGAATATGCAGAAAATATTATTTAAAGATGCATTTTCAGATATAGAATTTGATGAGGAAGTGTCTGTATACTTTGATGAAGTCTGGGTTACAGACATGACACTTGTTAAGAATTCAAATACATTATATATTTCCATATTATCCAATCATCTTATTGACTGGATGTACAAGAAGAAGGCGGAAGAGGCTGTCCGTCTTTTTGCTTTTGGAGATGATTCTGGAAATAGCAATAATAAAGTTGTAATAAATGATAAATATGAGCTTTCATCACAATACTCTGTTGAGAGTATTATGAGAATGTATGGTGAAAGTATATTAGAAGAATTGGGTGAAAAACAGCCTGTAGAATATGTTCTCATTAAGAGTGCAAAAAGTAAGATTGATGAGAATGGAATTACATTTGAAATCCCTGAAGGAAACATTTCAAAAACTAAAAAGCCGGTAATTGAGAAATATTTTAATCATATATTCGAAGATAAATTTGGTATGGATATATGTACAACGGTGAAGCTGATTAAGAGAGAAAAGAAGGTTCAGGAAGAGGAAGTTGAAGTTGAAAATACTGGGGCTTCAATTCAGTCTGTCCGTTCTGAGAGACTTGCTGAGATGGACAAGCTTGTAGAAAGTGCATATGATTCAGAAACCAATGCTGTTGTGCTTCCTAAGAATATGATTCCGAAGAAGGCAACTACAGAAAGAAAGAAGGACTATAAGGCTAAGACTTCAGGAAATATGAGAAAGAACTATACTGATAAAGAATGCTTCTATGGTAAAAATGTTGAGGGAGAGATTGTCAGGATATGTGATATTCTTGAAAGCCAGCCTAATGTTATGGTTGTCAGAGGTGAGGTCGTTAAGATTGATACAAAGGAGATCAGAAACGAGAAAACTGTTGTAACAGCCTATGTCTCAGATTATACCGATACTATAGCTTTTAAATTATTTATAAAAAATGATGATCTGCCTGCTATTCTGGATGAATTAAGTCCAGGAAATAATATCATGGTTAAAGGAACCCCTGATATGGATGATTTTATCCATGAACTTGTTCTTTCTAAGGTTGAAGGTGTAAAGAGGATAAATGATTTCCGTCCGAAGCGAGCAGATACGGCTGAGGAGAAGAGAGTAGAGCTTCATCTACATACAAAATATAGTGATATGAATGGAGTGACTCCTGTGGAAGGTGCACTTCAAAATGCTATTGACTGGGGACATCCTGCAATTGGTATTACAGATAATGCGGCTGTTTATGGTTTCACAGCGGCAACGAAATATCTTGGAGGTACTAAGCAGAGTAAAGCAATCAAACTGTTGTTTGGAATAGACGCTAATATTGTTGATGATTATAAGACTCTTGCTATGAATCCTCATGGACAGAGTCTTGATTCAGAATATGTTGTATTCGATATTGAGACCACAGGCCTTTCTTATAAATTCTGTAAGGTTATAGAAATTGGTGCGGTAAGACTGGATAAGACTGGTTCAGTTATAAGTAGATTTTCTGAGTTTGTAAATCCTGAAGAACCTATTCCATATAATATTCAGAAACTTACTTCAATTACTGATGCTGTGGTTAGTAAAGCTGAAACTATTGATAAGGTTCTTCCTAGATTTTTGGAATATTGTAAGGATGCAATACTAGTAGCTCATAATGCTTCTTTCGATACAAATGTTATCAGGATTAAAACTCATGAGTTGGGACTGGAATATGACTTTACTGCACTTGATACCATGACCCTTGCGTATGTTTTACTTCCAGAACTTGGTCGTTATAATCTGGACAGACTTACACATTATTTTAAACTTACAAATGCACATCATCATAGAGCTTGTGATGATGCGGAAGTTACTTCTGAGATTTTTGTAAGACTTCTTAAAATGCTGAATGATAAGGGTATTGAAAATGTAGATGCGTTAAATGAACTTGGAAGATCATCAGATGATTATATAAATAAAGCGAGACCTTATACAGGTGTAATCTATGCAAAGAATTGTATAGGAAGAACAAACCTGTATAGAATGATATCTCAGTCACATATAAAATATTTTAACCGTGTGCCTAGAATTCCAATGTCGATGATAACCGAGCATAGAGAGGGACTTGTACTAGGCTCGGGTTCTTCTACGGGACATCTTTATCAGGCACTCTTAGATGGTGAGGAAGAAGAAGATATCGAAAGAATTGTAAACTTCTATGACTATCTTGAGATACAGCCTATTGCTAATAATCTGGATCTTATAGATGATGATAAGGTTGCTCGTATTAAATGTGAAGAGGATCTGAGGGATATAAATAGAGAGATTGTTAAGTTAGGTGAGAAATACGGAAAACCGGTTGTTGCAACTGGAGATGTGTATTTCCTGAATCCTGAAGATGCCATTTATAGAGCTATCATCAGAGCCAGCCTTAAACATAAGGGCCTTAATGCGGAGAAGAGAGAGGCTCTCGAAAAAGCTGCTCAGGAAGAGCGTGCTGCCAGAGGAGATGCTGATAAGGGCGTTGATCTGATGAAGGAAGCTATGGAGGAAGAGAAACCTCTTTACTTTAGAACTACAGATGAAATGTTAGAAGAGTTCTCATATCTTGGAGAGGATAAAGCGAAAGAAGTCGTAGTAACAAATACGAATTATATTGCTTCCTGGATGGATCTTGATTCACCTGTTAGACCGGATAAGGCGCCTCCAAGGATTAAGGATTCGGATATTACACTTAGAAAAATCTGCTATGATAAGATGCATGAAATGTATGGACCAACACCTCCGGATATTGTAAAGAATCGTCTGGATAAGGAGCTGGATTCTATTATCGGAAATGGTTATTCTGTTATGTACATCGTGGCACAGAAACTGGTTTGGAATTCAAATGATAATGGATACCTGGTTGGTTCCAGAGGTTCTGTAGGTTCCTCATTTGCAGCTACCATGGCAGGAATTACAGAGGTTAATCCATTACCTGCTCATTATCTCTGTCCGAATTGTTATTATACGGATTTCGATTCGGAGATAATTCAAGCCTATAAAGGTGAATGTGGATGCGATATGCCGGATGCGGTATGTCCTAAGTGTGGACATAAACTAAATAAAGAAGGCCAGGATATCCCATTTGAAACTTTCCTTGGATTTAAGGGAGATAAGGAGCCGGATATTGACCTTAACTTCTCTGGAGAATATCAGGCGAAAGCTCATGCGTATGTAGGAGAAATATTTGGTCGAGACCATTCCTTTAAGGCTGGTACAGTTGGTGCCGTTGCTGAGAAGACGGCTATACTTCTTGCTAAGGATTATTGTGGATATAAGGGTGTGAAAAAGAAATGGGCTGAGATTGAAAGACTTGCCAAAGGTTGTATCGATGTTAAAAGAACCAGTGGTCAGCATCCTGGTGGTATCATAGTTACACCGGATGATGAAGAGATTCACAGCTTTACACCTGTGCAGAAACCTGCAAATGATATGAGTGTTGATATTATTACAACTCATTTCGATTACCATTCAATAGAGCATAATCTTTTGAAGTTTGATATACTCGGACACGAAGATCCAACCATGATCAGAAGACTAGAAGATCTTACAGGAGTAAAGGTTAAGGATATTCCGTTTGATGATCCTGAGGTTATGGAGCTATTTAAGAGTACAAAGCCACTGGGTATAGAACCAAGTGATATAGGCGATATTCCTTTGGGGTGTCTGGGTGTTCCTGAGTTCGGAACTGAGTTTGCTATCCAGATGCTTGTGGATGCGGATCCACAGAGTTTCTCTGATCTGGTTCGTATCGCAGGTCTGTCCCACGGTACAGATGTATGGTTGGGTAATGCACAGAAACTTATTCAGGAAGGAAAATGTAAACTTTCAAGTGCAATTTGTTGTCGAGATGATATAATGGTATATCTGCTTAATCAGGGATTGGAATCTGGTGACGCATTTACTATAATGGAGCGAGTGCGTAAAGGATTAGTTGCAAAAGGTAAATGTAACGAATGGCCTGACTTCAAAAAGAAGATGGAAGCCAAAGGTGTACCTGACTGGTATATCTGGAGTTGCGAACAGATTAAGTACATGTTCCCTAAGGCTCACGCCGTTGCATATGTTATGATGTCCTGGCGCGTTGCTTGGTATAAGATACATTATCCGCTGGCATACTATGCGGCATATTTCAGTATCAGAGCAGATGCATTTTCTTATGAGAAAATGTGCCAGGGTAAGGAAACTCTAAATGAGGCGCTCGCTGAACTTCTTGCAAGGGACAAGAATTCGCTTACATCTACTGAAGCTAATCTAGTAAAGGTTATGAAGATTGTTCGTGAGATGTATGCCAGAGGTTTTGAATTTGAACCTATTGATCTATACAGAGCTAAGGCAGACAGATTCCAGATTGTGGGAGATAAGATCATGCCTAGTTTCCAGTCGCTGGATAAGATGGGTGAGTCTGCAGCAAGACAGCTGGAAGAAGCAGCAAAGGTTGGCGAATTCCTTTCACAGGAAGAGCTGAAGAATAGAGCAAAAATCTCTGGAACTGTAATAGAGAAAATGGCTGAACTTGGACTGCTGGGTGATATGCCTAAAACTAGTCAGCTTACATTTGATTTTCTTTCATAATCTTTTGGGACTGATTAAAAGAGAACAAAAAGATAATTTAATATTTTAAAGGAAAACTATATAGGGAAACTAGAAAGAAAAACTATATAGAAAAACTATAAAGGAAAATAACATGATAAAATCAGTAATATTTGACTTGGATGGGACACTCCTTGATACCTCAGAAGGAGTAATAAGCTCGGTAAAAAAAATGATAGAGCATATGGGATATGAGATACCTGACCAAGAAGTTTTGGAGAGTTTTATAGGGCCTCCAATCAATAAGAATCTTGAAAGGTTATATGACATTTCTCCGGAAGATGCCATGGATGCTATGAATTATTTTCGTAGTGAATATCCCAAGGGAGATATCTTTAAGGCTGAGCATTATGATGGAATGTCTGAGCTGCTTGCCACATTAAAGGAGAAAGGCTTTAAGGTTGGGGTTGCAACATATAAGCGAGAAGATATGGCTAATAACCTGCTTGATAAGAAAGGTCTGGCAAAGTACTTTGATGTGATTCATGGTTCAAATGTTGCTTCGGATATGACAAAAGCTGATATCGTAAATCTTACTATTAGAGATTTAGGCGCAGCTCCATCTGAAACACTTATGATAGGGGATAGTGATAATGATGCTATCGGTGCAGATGAAGCTGGAGCACAGTTCCTTGGCGTAACATATGGTTTTGGATTTAAGGGCGTTGAGGATGTGCTTAAGTATAAGAATATCGGTGTTGCTGCCACCACCTATGAAGTGATGGATATCATTTGTAAATAAGAAATGGAGCAATCCGTATGTCATATGGTGTCAAAAGGTACTTTTGACACCCACATCATTTAGAAAGATGATTTAGAAAGATAATTTAGAGAGATATTTTAGAAAGGAACATAATTGGATATGGGAGAAAAAAAGCTTCTTGATTGTACTATTCGTGATGGAGGATATGTAAATGACTGGAAATTCGGTCACGAGAATCTGATCAGTATTTATGAGAGACTTATTGATTCGGATGTTGACTACATTGAGCTGGGCTTTCTGGATGAGAGAAGAGAATTTGATATTGATAGAAGTATCATGCCGGATACTGACTGTATGGAAAAAATCTATGGTAGTGTAGATAAGAAGGGTAAGATAGTCTTCGGTATGATTGACTATGGAACCTGTGGTCTTGATCACATTAAACCGGCAAGCGAAAGCTATATAGATGGTATAAGAGTTATCTTCAAGAAACATCTTAGAGTTGATGCGCTGAAGTTCTGTGCAGAACTGAAGAAGCTTGGATATATTGTATTCGCTCAGCTTGTATCAGTAACAAGCTACTCAGATGAAGAGATGCTGGATCTTATAAGACTTGCAAATGAAGTTAAGCCGGCAGCTGTTTCTATGGTGGATACATATGGTCTTATGCATCAAAATAATCTGACTCATTTTATTGATCTTCTTGATAAGGGGCTTGATCCAGAAATTTCTCTTGGATACCATGGCCATAACAACTTCCAGATGGGTTATGCTAACTGCATAGCTATGCTTGCTTATGAAACAGATAGAACCATGCTTGTAGACGGAACTCTTTATGGTATGGGTAAGAGTGCAGGAAATGCACCTATTGAGCTGGTTGCAATGCATATGAATCAGAAGTATGGAAAGAATTACAATATATCCCAGATGCTTGAAGCTATTTCTTCAAATATTATGGAGATATATCAGTCTGCAACTTGGGGCTATAACTTGTTCTTCTATCTGGCGGCGTCAAATGAATGTCATCCAAATTATGTTGCTGACCTTATGAATAAAAAGACCCTTTCAATTAACTCTATCAATGAGCTGCTTTCTCGACTTGAGGGAGAAAAGAAGCTTTTATATGATAAGAAGTATATGGAGGATCTCTATAAGGAGTATCAAAGTGTTGATATAGATGATACTCAGGATATGAAGAAACTTGCAGAAGATCTTGACGGTAAGAGTATACTTATTCTTGGTCCTGGTAGTTCAGTTTCAGAAGAAAAAGACAAATTGCAGAACTTTATAAAATCAGTAGAAGCTGATGGCAAGAATGCATTAGAGGTTATCTCTATCAATTACATTCCAGCTGAACCATCAGTTGATATGATCTTCATAAGCAATTCTAAGAGATATCTTCAGATGTCTTCTGGTCTTGCGAGAAGTAAGGATAAATATAAAGTAATTGGAACTTCGAATGTTACAAGTATGACTTCTGACTTTGACTATAAACTTAACTATAGCAGTCTTATTGATGAAAAAGCTGATATTATAGATAACTCATTTATCATGCTCCTTAAGGCTATGGTAAAGGCAGGAGTGAAGAAGGTAAATGTGGCTGGTTTTGATGGTTACTCAGAGGATAAGCTTAACTTCGTAAATCCTGATATGGAATACACATTTATCAAGGATAGAACTGAAGAGTTGAATCAGTATGCAAAGGATAAATTGGCTGAACTGTCAGCAGATATCGAAGTAAATTTCGTAACTTCATCCCTATACAATGTGTAAATTGGACCAGGTCCATTTTGCACACGAAGGTGTCGGCAAAGGGATGGGTGAGTTATTAAAAATATAAAGGAAGGCGAAAACATGATACAGAAATTATCAGATTATATTGCAGACTTTCTTGTGGATAATGGAATAGACACTGTGTTCGGTGTGACTGGTGGTGGTGCCATGCATTTGAATGATAGTCTTGGACATAAGGAAGGGCTTAATTTCATTTTCAATCATAATGAGCAGGGCAGCAGCGTTGCTGCAGAGGGATATACAAGGCTGACGGGAAAATTGGCGGCAGTAAATGTAACTAGTGGACCTGGTGGAACGAATGCCATGACAGGAGTGCTTGGCGGATGGCTAGATTCTATCCCTATGTTTGTCATCTCGGGACAGGTAAAGAGAGAAACCACGACCTGGGCGACTGATGTTCCTCTAAGACAGCTGGGAGATCAGGAATATCAGATTGTTGAGAGCGTTAAGAATATGACTAAGTATGCAGTTATGGTAGTGGATGAAAATGAGATTGCATACCATTTGGAAAAGGCTCTCTTCCTTGCTACTAAGGGCAGAGGTGGTCCAGTATGGATTGATGTCCCACTGGATGTTCAGGCTGCAAAGATTGAAACAGAAGATCTAAAGCATTTTACAGGAAGTGCTGAAGAGGAAGAGCTCCTTAAAGAAGAAATTCCTCCTGCAGTATCTGACGCTACAGCTGAGGAGATTTTAGATAAGATTGCAAAGGCTAAGAGACCGCTTATCTTTGCAGGTACAGGCATCAGACTTGCTGATTCGGAGAAAGAATTCCTGGAGCTGGTTGATAAGCTGGATATTCCTGTTGTGACAGCTTGGAATGCGCATGATGTACTTCCTGATACAAGTAAGTATTTTGTAGGTCGCCCTGGAACAGTTGGTACAAGAGGTGGAAACTTTGCTACAGAAAATGCTGACTTGATTCTGGTTCTTGCGTCAAGACTTAATATAAGACTTATAAGTTACAACTATAAAGACTGGGCTAAGAATGCATATAAGATAATCGTAGATATTGATAAGAACGAGCTAGATAAGCCAACAGTAAGTCCAGATATGAAGGTTCATGCAGATGTTAAGGATCTTATGCAGGCGCTTATCAGGGGATGTGATGCCGGTAAGTATAATCGTTCATCTGAAGCTGAACAGGCTCAAGCGTCATGGCTTGAATTCTCGAGAAAACTTAATGAGAAATACCCGGCTGTATGTGAAGAATATTATAACGATGAAATACTTAATCCTTATGTATTCATGAAGAAACTATTTGATGATGCTGCTGAGGATGATGTATTTGTAACTGGAAATGGTTCTGCCTGCGTTATTGGTTTCCAGGCAGCTGTAATAAAGAATAAGACAAGACTCTTTACTAATTCAGGATGCGCTAGTATGGGATATGGACTTCCTGCCGCACTTGGTGCTGCAATTGCTATGAAGAATCCTGAACTGGAAAAACTAATAAATGATAAAGCGTCGGATGCTGCTAAAAAGGGTCATAGGGTTGTATGTCTGGATGGAGATGGTTCTCTTATGATGAATCTTCAGGAACTTCAGACAATAAAAGAAAATGATCTTAATCTTAAACTTTTTGTTATAAATAATAATGGATATCATAGTATCAGACAGACACAGAATAATCTGTTCCATAATGGACTGGTTGGTGTCTGCAAGGGTAACGGAGTAAGTTTCCCTCCGTTCGATAAGCTTGCCGATACATTTGGATTTAAATTCTTTAAGATAGATAGTCTTGAATCTATCGATAGTAAGATTGAAGAGGCGTTAAGTGCAGAGGGGCCTGTTCTTTGCGAAGTTGTTGTTTCTGATGAACAGATTTTCTCACCAAAACTTTCTTCAAAAGTTCTTCCAGATGGAAAGATTGTGTCACCTCCAATTGATGACATGTTCCCATTCCTGGAGAGAGAAGAGTATGAGGCGAATAAGCTAAACTGATTGGTGGACTAATGAAATGAACATAGTTAAAAAGTTTATAACAACCAGTAAAAATATAGAGAAGTCTACTGCTATCTGGAATATGATAGCGAGTATATTTTTCTCATTTCAACAACCACTATTTTCTATGGTATTAACACATGTTCTTCCAAAGAGTGAAGCTCAGCTTATGTCGGGGATATTTGCTATAGGATATGCAGATGCAAATCTTTTTCTCTGTATTGGAAAATATGGAATGAGATTTTTTCAAGTGTCGGATGTGGACAGGGAATATAACTTCCGAGAATACAGGATGGGGCGTATATTTACTACCATCTGTATGACCCTTGTGTCTATAGTATATATCATAGTTGCTTCGAATCTGTATGGTTATTCGATTAATAAAGCAATGATAATACTTTGGGTATGTCTTCTGAAGGTGCCGGATGCATTTGAAGATATTTACTTCGGAGAGTATCAGAAGAACGAACGACTTGATGTGGCGTCGAAGATGTGGGCTACCAGATATATTGCTACAATTGTTTTGATGATAATCATGATTATTATCACACAGAATCTTCTGCTGACAATTATAGTTTCGACTATAGCTACATATATAATAATGGCAGTATACCTTATAATGACTAAGGAGTTTGTGTCAGAGAGAAAACCTTTGGAAATGAAGAAGGTTGGCAAACAACTGCTTACTACATTTCCGCTTGCCTTAGGTGCGCTTCTTATAACATATATTGGAATAGCACCTCGAAGCGCTCTTGATGCTGTACTTAATGATGATGTAATAAATGCAATATATAATTATCTGGTCATGCCTGTATTTGTTGTACAGATGATGGTAACATTTGTATTTAATCCTAGAATATATTTTATCTCTTGCCTCTGGAATGATGGTAAGATTTCAGAGTTTATAAAAGAAACTCTGAAGCAGGTGGCGTTTGTTGTTGCTATAACTATTATATGTATTATTGGTGCGGCGCTGCTTGGAGTTCCAGTGCTGTCAGCGATTTTTAATGTTGACCTTGCTCCATACAAAATGGATCTGCTGATCATGCTTGTAGGAAGTGGATGTCTTGGACTTGGAACCCTTCTGGCGAATCTCCTTACAGTAATGAGGTATCAAAATGCTATACTTGTGGGATATGCGATTACTTCATTAGTAGCCTTATTTTTATCTGATCAGGCGGTAATTCGCTATGGAATTAGAGGAGCGGTTGTATTCTATGTTGCAATCCTATTCCTTCTTAGTGTGATATTCATGGTAGAATTCATTTACGGTGTTTTGAAAAATCGTAAAAAGACTGCCGAAAATTAAAGTGATTTGCTATTTATAGTTATTTATATTATGATAACTATAACTGTTTTGTTGCGAGAAAGGCTTAAGATGACATTTGTAAATGCATTTTAAGTAATATTAAAATTGTTTTAGAGTATAACTTTGTGGATTTGTAAAAAAGTTTTTTTAGGACTTTTATTATTGTATAAATGAGTATATTAAAGGGCTTAATAAATTATTTTGTGAATCTATAAAGTGTATATTTAAGTTTTTATACAAATGTTTTTATGTAAGTGATTTAGCGTAAATTAGCGTAGATTAGCGTAAATTATCGTAGAAGGAAGTGAGAATATGGGATATTTTGATGAACAGCATACACAGGATATTAACTACGACAGAGATAATACTGTTCAGGTTTCAGATATAGTTGCTAATGTATATGAGGCGCTTTCTGAAAAGGGTTACAATCCTGTAAATCAGATTGTTGGATATATTATGAGCGGGGATCCAACATATATCACCAGCTATAAGAATGCAAGAAGTCTTATCATGAAAGCAGAGCGTGATGAGATACTTGAACTTCTTATGGAAAATTATATTGAAACGAGACTTAAGAAATGAGAGTAATGGGACTTGACTACGGCGACAAGACTGTTGGCGTAGCTATTTCTGATGAATTACTTTTGACTGCTCAGCCAATTGAAACTATTGAGCGTGAGAGGTCAACTAAGCTTAGAAAAACTTATCAAAGAATTGAGGCGTTAATTGCTGAGTACGATGTAAAAAGGATAGTGATTGGAAAGCCTCTTAAACAGGATGGAACTGAAGGGGTCAGAGTGGAATTGACCAGAGCTTTTGGAGAAGAGCTGGCAAGAAGAACTGGCCTAGAGATAATTGAAGTGGATGAGCGTTATACCACTAGTGAAGCGGATAGGATTTTGGAAGAAACTGGGGTGGCTCACTCTGCGAGAAAAAAATATATAGATAAGATGGCTGCTGCCATAATCCTTCAGAACTATCTTGATATGCTAAGATAATTTTATTTAAGAAAAACTAATAATGGGACGATAATAAAAAACGACAAAAAGCGATAATAAAAAAATAAAATGTCCCGAATAAGAATAGAACAGATAAAGATTGGATGATAGTTTTGGACGAGAAAAAAAATAAGAATAATTCGATAAAGATCATACCTTTGGGCGGACTTGAGCAGATAGGTATGAATATAACAGTAATAGAATATGAAGATGATATTATAGTAATTGATGGCGGGCTTGCATTTCCAGATGATGATATGCCTGGCATTGATCTTGTTATACCGGATATTTCATACCTTAAAGAAAATGAGCATAAGATTAGAGGTATGGTGGTAACCCATGGTCATGAGGATCATATAGGTGCGATTCCTTATATTGAGAAAGAGATAAATATTCCGATATATACAACAAAGCTCACTATGGGGCTGATTGATTATAAGCTGTCTGAGCATGGGCTTGTAGATAATATTCGTAGAAAAGTAGTGACATATGGACAGATTATAAATCTTGGAATCTTTAGAATTGAATTTATTAGAACAAATCACTCTATTGCAGATTCCTGTGCCCTTGCAATTTATACGCCGGCCGGAATTATAGTTCACACTGGAGATTTTAAAGTTGACTTTACTCCTGTATTTGGAGGAGTTATAGATCTTCAGAGATTTGGCGAATTAGGAAAGAAGGGTGTGCTTGCTCTAATGGCTGATTCCACAAATGTTGAAAGGCCTGGTTACACACCTTCAGAGAAAACAGTTGGTCGTACCTTCGATCACATTTTCGATGATAACCGAGACCATAGGCTTATCATTGCGACATTTGCGTCTAATGTTGACAGGGTTCAGCAGATAATCAATTCCGCGTATAAGTATAACAGGAAATGTGTCGTTGAAGGACGAAGCATGGTGAATATAATCCGTATTGCATCTGAACTGGGATATATCCAGATTCCAGAGCATACGCTTATAGATATAGATGAAGCAACCAATTATCCACCAGAAAAACTGGTTTACATAACTACAGGAAGTCAGGGGGAGAATATGGCGGTTCTTTCGAGAATTGCAGCATCTGTGCATAATAAGATTTCTATTGTGCCTGGAGATGTGGTGATTTTCTCTTCTAGTCCGATACCCGGAAATGAGAAATCAGTATATAGGGTTATGAATGAATTGGAGCAGAAGGGAGCACGAGTTATCTATCATGAAACTCATGTGTCGGGCCATGCATGCCAGGAAGAGTTGAAACTGATCTATGCACTTACAAGACCAAAGTATGCTATTCCGGTTCATGGAGAATATAGACATTTGAAGCGCCATTCCGAACTGGCTCAGGAGATGGGCATTCCAAAGGAGAATGTTAAAATCCTTAGATGCGGTGAAGTTCTGCGTATAGGTGAAGAGGATTTTGATGTTGTGGGTAAGGTGCCTGCGCATGGAGTATTCGTAGATGGACTTGGCGTTGGAGATGTGGGAAATATCGTTATTCGCGACAGACAGCATCTTTCAAGAAATGGTCTTATGGTGGTTGTTATTACACTTCAGAGTGGTACTGGAGAAATTCTTTCCGGACCAGATATTGTATCACGAGGTTTTGTATATGTTAGAGAGGCAGAGATGCTGATTGAACAGTGCAAGGATGTGGTATCTGAAACGCTTTATAGCTGCTTATCAAATGGTAGCTGTGACTGGTCGGTGATCAAGAATAGCATTAAAGAAGATTTAGGAGAATTCCTTTGGGTTAGGACAAAACGAAATCCTATGATTCTACCTATTATTTCAGAAGTATAACATATAATCTAACATATGATCTAACATATGATCTAACATATGATCTAAGAGGATAGTTTATGGACAAGTTGATGGAACAGTGCAAAGAACTGAATTTGATGATTGTCGAATCAGAAGAATATCGAAAGTATATCTTTGCGCGTAATTCAATAAAGTCAAATGAAGATCTTTACAGTGCTGTGGTAAATTTTAAAAGACGCTATGAAGATGTGATGAAATATACCGAGGGTAATCCTTATGATGATATCCTGAGGATATATTATGAAAATGATGATTTACTACATAATTCTGTAGTGAGTGAATATTTAAGAGCAGAGAGTACACTTTCAAAATTGATACGGCGAGTGATGAGTGAAATAACAAATGGTATCAAGTTTGATGATTAAGAGGCAGGACAATGTCAGATAGTAGACGAATTAAAGCATTTAAAACAGAAAAAAGATTAAGAGTAGCGCTATATTATTCATTTCAGCTTTTTGTTGATGTTCTGATAATATTAATTTTCATTAAAGCGTTTTCGACTTCATTTAACTTTGCGCATGATGTGTTTGCGGATTCAGCTAAGGATGTTAAGGATAGAAGCTTTGTAACAGTTGTTCTTCTTCCAGACTCCTCGGCGGAGACCATATCAGCTGCACTATATGATGCAGGTGTTATCAGGAATAAATATGTAATGATGGCAAAGATAAAGCTAAATGAGGTTGGAGGAAAGATTAAAGCTGGAACATATCAGCTGTCTCCTTCCATGAAATATAGTGAAGTTATTAATATCATTACTGGTGGTGTTTCTACAAATCAGGAGATAAAAGTTCCTGAGAAAAAGGATACGGCAACAATAACTGATGCAACTCAGATTCATGATAATTCAGATGTTGGTGCCGGAGATGGTGGAGCAGAAGGTGATGATTTTGTTCCGGAAGACGGCGGAGATATGAATGAAGGTGCTGGCGAGGCTGGTGCTGGTGAAGCTGGAGAATAGATTCGAGCTAATGCCTTGATGATTTGAGAAATAAAACAAAAGAATAATTTAAGTAATATTAAAAAAATCAATATAAAGGACTGGGAGTATGGACTATAACAGAATAAGAAATTTTATAAATTCATATTCTCATGATGATTCAGGCGTTCTTGGGGAGATATATGAAAGGGCGCTTATGGATGAGGTCCCTGTGATAAGAAGAGACACGGTGGAATTTCTTAGAGTCCTTCTACAAATGATTCGACCAAAGAATATCCTTGAAGTTGGAACGGCGGTTGGTTACTCATCCCTTATGATGGCAGAGACTTTATCAAAAATATTTGATGATAGCTCTTGGCATATTGATACCTGTGAACTTAGTCCTGAAAGAATAGCGGAAGCTAGAGCGAATATTTTGGGACTTGGGTATGCTGACAGAATAACGATTCTAGAAGGGGATGCGGCGGAAACTCTGAAGGTGCTCGGCCGTGATGAACAGTTGGAAAAACCTGAATATGATTTTGTCTTTATTGATGCTGCAAAGGCACAATATATGATATATCTTGATGAAGCGTTGAGATTATCACATAAAGGGACGGTCATAGTATCCGATAATATTCTGGCAGATGGTGATATTCTGGAGTCTCATTTTCTTGTTGAAAAAAGAGACAGAACAATCCATGACAGGATGAGAGAATATTTATATAGAATAAAGAATGATGAAAAGCTTGATACTGCAATATTATCAGTTGGTGATGGTATTGCAGTTTCTGTATGTTTATAACAAAGAATAGCTTTGGTATGGAAAAGTAGTGTCGAGAATTATTATAGAAAATTAGTTAAAAATAGTGTAAAAATTTGTGTTAACAAATTAGTGTTAATTATTAATTGTAAATTATTAATTGTAAATTATTAATAAGGAAAAGATTATGAGTAAGAGTATAAGTGAAAATAAAAAACCGGAACTTCTTATTCCGGCCGGAGGTATTGAGACCTTAAAGGTGGCAGTGAAATATGGTGCCGATGCGGTATATATTGGTGGGCAAAGGTTTGGGCTTAGAGCGAAGGCTGATAATTTCACCCGTGAAGATATGGAAGAGGCGGTTGATATTTGCCATGGGGCTGGAGTGAAACTCTATGTAACTACCAACATTTATGCGCATAATGATGATGTGAAATGCGCTGCTGATTATTTCGAAGAACTGAAAGAAATCGGTGTAGATGCAGTGCTTATTTCTGATCCGGGACTTTTTAGCATAGCAAAACCGATATTAGAAGGTAGCAATACTGAAATTCATATAAGTACTCAGGCAAATAATACTAATTATATGACATATAAGTTTTGGCATCAGCTGGGAGCAACTAGGGTTGTGGCTGCCAGAGAACTTTCCTTAAAGGAGATAAAAGAGATAAGGGATAATATTCCTGAAGAGTTGGAGATAGAAGCGTTTATGCATGGGGCTATGTGTATCTCTTATTCAGGAAGATGTCTTCTCTCGAATTATTTTACAGGTAGAGATGCAAATAGAGGTGCGTGCACACATCCTTGCAGATGGAAATATGCTGTGGTTGAAGAACATCGTCCGGGAGAGTACCTTCCGGTTGAAGAGGATGATCGGGGGACATATATATTTAACTCAAAGGATCTTTGTATGATAGATAAAATACCGGATCTTATTGAGGCTGGAATTGACTCATTTAAAGTCGAAGGAAGAATGAAAACTAATCTTTATGTGGCCGTAACTGCCAGAACATATAGAGAGGCTATAGATGATTATTTTGAATCACCAGAACTCTATTATTCGAAAATTGATCATTATATAGAAGAGATATCAGCATGTACCATGAGAGATTTTACCAGGGGCTTTTATTATGGGAAGCCTTCTGAAGAAGACCAGATATATGATAATAATACATATATTAGAAATGCGGTATATATGGGGCGGGTTGAATCGGTGACAGAGATTGATGATTCTTCTATCTCGGTCGAACTATATCAGAAGAATAAGTTCTCGGTGGGAGATACATTACAGGTAATGCTATATTCCGGAAATAATATATGGGTAAAGGTTGTCGGGATAACGGATGAATTTGGCCGTAGTATGGAATCTGCACCTCATCCAAAGCAGAAGCTGTCAGTGACTTTACAAATGGATACGGGTATCTCTGATATCTCTAGTATCTCTAAAGATAAAAAATGTGATCGCCATTTAAAGGATATTCAACCAGGGATGATTGTAAGAGCAATAGATTAATATGAATTATATATATGTAAAGAGTGGGGCGTGGATAGTGCTTTTTCACGAAAAGCGCTGTAATAGCATATGGGATGTGAATTGTCAATACTTTACAATAATTCTTACAAAATTTATTGAAATTGCCCAATACAAATCATAAAACTTGCCCAAAAAGAAAATGTTGCTACTTAATTATGGTTATGGTATAATCCAAATGTTATGGGCTGGGTTACATAAAACTACAAATATATGGCTGAAAATAAAGCTATTATTATGGCTGGATAACATAGTTGAATCGTATAAAAACGTATGAGTCGTCATGCGAATAGTTAGGAGAAGGAATATGCGTTTAGCGGGTGCGAGAAAGAGAATACGTATCGGAGATCTTTTGGTAGAGGCCGGTGCGATTACAGATGAACAGCTGCAACAGGCTCTTGCAAAGCAAAAAGAAGATGGTGGTATGCTTGGTAATATCATCATGGATATGGGCTTTATTTCGAGAGAGCTTCTTATAACAGTACTTACAACCCAGATGGGTATTGAGTTTTGCGAAATCAAAACAATTCAGATTGATGAAGATGTTATAAAACTGGTATCAAAGGATTTGGTTCAGAAGTACAAAGCGATGCCTATTGGTTATAATCCGGAGAATCCAAATATTCTTCAGGTTGCTATGGCAGATCCTATGGACCTTATGGCTATTGATGATATCAGCATTTCTAGTGGGCTTCAGGTTGAACCACTTCTTTCATTCCAAGATGACTTAGAAAATGTAATAGGTAAGTTCTACGGCAGTGTTGAGGCTATGGAGGCTGCTGAGGCTTATAAGATAGAGATGGGAGCTAACGCCGAAGAAGAAGGCACAGGTTTTGATGATGAAATTGATAATTCGCCTATCGTACTTCTCGTTAATCAGATTATTGAAGGTGGCGTTAGACAGAGAGCTTCTGATATTCATATCGAAGCCCTAGAATCAAATGTTCGTGTGAGATATCGAATAGATGGTGCACTTAAGCAGGTTATGACTTATGAGTTGAGTATTCTTCCGGCTATTAGTGCTCGTATCAAGATTATCGGTAACATGGATATTGCTGAAAAGAGAAAACCTCAGGATGGTCGTATTACTATTATAGTAGATAGAAAAGAGTTTGATGTCCGTGTTTCTATTCTTCCTACAGTTTATGGAGAAAAGACGGTTA
>CAMNGU010000042.1 GCA_946538525.1 uncultured Lachnospiraceae bacterium | reverse complement strand
TCAAGCTTGATAACAAGATCAATCTGCTGAGATATCTTAACGCACTCTACACCGAACATGGTCTTAACATCGATGATACCGATACCTCTAAGCTCGATGAAGTGACGGGTAATCTCAGGAGACTGTCCAATAAGCTGCTCATCACTGATCTTCTTAATCTCAACAACATCATCAGCCACAAGTCGGTGCCCTCTCTTAATAAGTTCAAGCGCAGCCTCGCTCTTACCAATACCAGAGTCGCCCATGATAAGAATTCCTTCACCGAAAACATCAACAAGAACCGCATGTATAGAAGTTCTTGGAGCAAGTTCTTCATGAAGATATCTAACAGTTTCATGTACAAATGAAGATGTTGTAGCACTGCTTGTCAAAACAGGAATACCATGCTTATTACCAGCTTCGATAATAAAGTCATAGGGTTCAATATCACGGCAGAACACAAGACATGGAATACCATGACTAAAGAGAGTATCAAATATCTCTATATTCTCTTCACGAGTATGCATATCAGCTATATATGCATGTTCCACATTTCCGCATATCTGAATTCTATTATTATCAAAATGTTCAAAAAAGCCTGCCAACTGAAGCGCAGGTCTATTAATATCCGGATCAACAATACGAATACTATCTGTATCTATATCCGGGGTGTGATTCTTAAGATTTAGCTTCTCAATAAATTGAGTAAGTGTAACATAATACTCTTCCTGCATAACCCCTCCTGATCATAAAAATATCGTAAAATTTTGAGTTTCAAATTTTTGAGTTTAATAAACAACAAAAAATCGGCTGAAAAACAGCCTTATGTTATTCCTCAATTAAATGCGCCTTAATGCACTTAATTATATATTAATTATTATACTATAACGAAAGAGTTTATTGAAAGTACTTTTTGCAAATATATATTCAATGTGTATAATAGTATTGTTATGGAAACATTTAATATTGAAGAAGAACTTAAGAAACTCCCTCATAAACCCGGAGTTTATATAATGCATGATGATAACGAGGCGATACTCTATGTTGGAAAAGCAATCGACTTACATAACAGAGTACGCCAATATTTTCGTGCGGGACACGGTCATAACAACTCTCCTAAGATAGCCAAAATGGTATCTCAGATTGCATATTTCGAATATATTATCACTGCCTCCGAGATGGAAGCACTGGTTCTGGAATGTAATCTTATCAAGGAACACCGCCCTAAGTACAACACTCTCATGACGGACGATAAAGGCTACCCTTATATAAAGATCACGGTAAACGAATCATTTCCAAAGGTTATAAGGAGTCACCGCATGGGCCGTGACAAATCTCTTTACTTCGGCCCATTTACAGATAAAAAGGCTGTTTACGAAACTATATCACTTATCAAAAAAGCCTTCTCCATAAGAAACTGCACAAGGGACTTAGGAAATGGGCCATACAAAGATAGACCATGTCTCTATTATCAGATAGGCGAATGCCCTGCTCCATGCGCAGGCAAAATATCCCCTGAGGATTATAAAAAAAATATCGACTCTGCCATAAGCTTCCTTAATGGAAATACCAAGGATATTGTGGACGACCTGAAAGCCAAAATGAAATCTCAAGCCGAAAACCTTGAATTCGAGAAAGCAGCTAAAACCAGAGATCTTATCGAAAGCATTTCTAAGATATCCGAAAAACAAAGAGTTCAAAATACAACTTCCGAGGATAGAGATATCATCGCACTGGCAAGAAATGCTACTGATGCTGTTATCTCTATATTCTTCGTTCGAGACGGAACTCTTATCGGTAGAGAGAATCACCATATGTCCTTTGATGATTACGAGGATAATATATCACCTGAAGAAATTTCTGAAGAAGCATCCGGAGAAACCGTCGAAAAAATTTCTGGAGAAACCTCTCAAGAAACCTCTCAAGAAAAAGATTCTGAAATCATCACAGAATTTATCAAACAGTATTATACCGGTACTCCATTCATCCCGAAGGAGATACTTACTGTTATTCCAATAAATGAAGAACAGCTTATTATCGATTATCTATCAGAGAGAAAAGGTCAGACAGTTCATATCATCCTACCTCAAAGAGGTGAGAAAAAGGGACTTGTCAAACTCGCTGAAGATAATGCAAAACTGGTTCTGGCCCAGGATATTGAACGAATTAAGAGACAAGAAAAACGAACCACCGGAGCATGTCAGGAAATCGCTGAAATAATAGGCTTAAAACAAGAAATCACAGCAGAAACCGCATTTCGAATGGAAGCCTTTGACATTTCCAATACAGCCGGTTACCACTCCGTTGCATCCATGGTAGTCTTTGAAAACGGAAAGCCAAAACGCAATGCATACAGAAAATTCAGGCTTAGAACAGTAGAAGGACCAAATGATTATGCATCTATGAAGGAAGTACTCTCCCGCCGTTACACCAACGAAAACCTGGGACGGCTCCCGGATGTTATCATGATGGATGGCGGTAAAGGTCAAGTACATATAGCTGAAATGGTAATCGACAGCCTAGGTCTTGATATACCAGTATGCGGAATGGTTAAGGATGACAACCACCGCACTCGTGGGTTATACTATAAAGACCAGGAAGTTTCATTTCCAAAAGGCAGCGAAGCCATGCATATGATAACTGCACTTCAGGACGAAACTCACAGATTTGCCATCACATATCATAAGCAGCTAAGAAACGATAGTCAGACCCACTCTATTCTGGATGATATTGAAGGAATCGGTCCGACCAGAAGAAAAGCACTTCTTTTGCATTTTAAAGACATTGATGCAATAAAGAACGCAACCATCGAAGAACTATCTGCTGTCGATGGCATGAATATAAAAGCAGCACAGGCTGTACATGACTTTTTTAACTAAGAAAACAATCTAGAAACAAGGAGAAACAGCAATGGGTACATTTTTATTTCCAGATGAATACTACGAATCAACTTACATCATCCCTTTTGAAAAATATGTTAAGAAGGGATATAAAGCTGTAATCTTTGATATAGATAACACTCTCGTACCTCATAATGCTATGCATGACGAGAGATCCAAAGCACTTTTCGAAAGATTAAAAGCTATCGGTTTAAAATATGCTTTTGTTTCTAATAATAATGAGTTCCGTGTAAGAGAATTCAACCGCGAGGTTCGTGGCGAGTATGTATTTAAAGCCGGTAAACCTTCGGGAGCGGGATTTAATAAAGCAATGATCAAGCTGGGAACAAATAAAGATAATACATTCTTTGTTGGAGACCAGCTATTTACTGATATCTGGGGAGCAAATAATGCTAAACTCCACTCTATTCTGGTAAATCAAATTGATAAGAAAGAAGAAATTCAAATCGTACTTAAAAGATATTTAGAAAAGCCAGTCCTTAAGTTATATCTTAGAAATCATGGAATGATCTCTGCAGAATCATTAAACAGAAAAAGATAATTTAATAACAAAAAATTTAACAACATAAAGAAATTTTACTGCATAAATAAATTTAACAACATAAAAAGTCCCAAGAAAGAATTCTTAAAATTTTTCTCGGGACTTATTTTTTAATATGTATGGTTTTTAAGTATTACAGTATGTCTGCTCTAAGCTTCTTCAATACCTGTAAAGTCTTTGTTCTAAGCTCTTCTGCCTCGAACAGTGAAAGCATCGTATCCATATCGAACTTAGCCTTCATAAGTGAATCGATCCAATCATTTACATAGTCCTTAACATAATCAACATTCTCATCTGACTTATCCTTAAGGATTACCTGAATGTTGTTGATGTTCTCAACTACTGAAGGTGTAGCTGTATTACTTGAACCTGAAGGTGTCTGTGAACCTTCATCAGAAAGCTCGATAACCTTACCAGTCTTAGTAATAATAACCTTCTTATTAGGTGTAGACTCAGCCTTAACCTGAGTTCCGCCGCCCTTCTTATCAAGAAGTTTCTCAACAGCCTTTACAAGACATACTACAGAATATGTAGCTTCCTGAGGTGACTGCTCTGGCTGACCCTTTGTGTCATGCTGATGCCATAACCACTCTGACTTAAGAAGCATTTCCTCGATCTTAGAATCATCCAGAAGAGCTTTAAGATCTGAATCCATAGATGGTGAAGCTCCTCTACCGAAGAGTCCGCCGCCCTTACCTGAGCCGGAATCACCTTTTCTATATCTTGCTGGAACAACAACATCGTCATATGTTCTAACAAGATGCTTCTCAGCAACCTTTGGATCATATTCACTATTGATGATATTTATTCTACCACCATTAAGACCATTAACGATCATGTCTTCTGCAGCCATGAATACAAGAGTCTTCTGACGATCATCGATCATCTGCTTAATCTCGTAATTTGTCTTTGATCTTTCAAGGATAGCGTTCTTACGAACCTTAAACGCTTTAATCTTCTCTTTGATACTGAAGAACATCTTCAGGAGTGATGGATTAGCATTTACATAATCATTAATCCATGTAATCTCAACATACTGATGCTCAATCTTATTTGAAAGCTCATATACATTGTAGCCATCAAATACAACATTAAGTGTTGTATAGAGTTTCTCGAGAATCTCATACTTCTCTTCCCAAGGACGGCCAGTTACATCTGAATTAACAAGCTCTTTTATACCACATTCATAGAATACCAAGTTGTACTCATAGAGACCTTCAAAGATATTTGTCTTACCACTAAGCTGAGCACCTGCACCAAGTATCTGAAGATTCTTCTTCATGTCAGGCTCGTTCTCGATATAGAGATAAACCTTCTTAACGAAAGCAGACACTTCATTGATAAGAGTATCAATTCTCTTGTTATACAGTTCCTGCTTAGAAATAGCTGTAAGTACATTTCTTGAAAGTACGCTTGTATCCTGTGTAGTATTAATGTTTCTAATAAGCTCTTTGAAGCTCTCATAAACAGCCATATTATCGATTGGGATATATTCTGCATTAAGTCCATAGAACTCAAATGCCTTATTGTAATCCTTATTTGCGATAAATGTATTGAAAAGTCCAATAGAAAGCTGTGTCTTATAATCATTACCTACATGAGGATCCTCAACAACATAATCGTAAAGAACTTCAAGGTTGCTAAGATATGCATCTGAATTAGCAAGAGATGTAGGAAGTCCCATATCCATTACTACATTGATCAGATCAAGATATCCAAGAAGGCCTTTATCAAAGTTCTTAGGTCTGTCATCATCCTCAAGTATCTGATAGCTTACATTGATAAGAAGTGGAGCAATTCTCTCACCGATGAGTCTCATAGCCTCACCAAACTTCTCTCTTTGATATAAGTAGATCAGCCAAATACTGTAACGATAAATACCAGTTGTATTGATAGGTGCATCTATATCAGATGGATCAATTTCTCCATAAACGAATTTGAACAGTGGTTCGATCCACTCATCTATCTCATATCTTCCTTTAGCTTTGATGTTTTCATCAACGAACTCGCCTAATTCATACAGCTTAGTACACTGAGCTCTTACATCATCATCAACGGTCATAGTCTTAAGATCAAAGTTACTATCCTTTAAGTAATCTATTACTAAAGCATAGAATCCATCTTCAACCTGTTCGTTAAGAAATCTGATAAGTAACCCCTTATTATTAGAAGCTGCTATGGACAGTACATTATTATCGCTGCCGGTAATATTAGCTGGTAATGCCATATTCCAATCCTCCTCATAAACAAAAAATACTTAAATATCAGTTTTTGTTCTCATTATAGGTATAACTATAGTATTTTTTTATAGCATTTTTCTATAGTAGTTTTCTATAGTAATTTTCTATAGTAGTTTTCTATAGTTCTTTAAAAGTTCAAGTAAATTATGTTAACCTTTACCATAATGATAACACTATAATTATAATTGAAATGAAATTTATCGTCAATGGCAGTTTGTAGATTTTTTACAGAAATTATTGTGAATTTTGCACAAGTCCTGCCATTTTTAACAATGCCATAGCGTTCCTTGTGGTACATCTACCCTCTCTAAGTTTATAATCGAACTTAAGTTCATCATTTTCATAATACTCTTCGAAGTGGCAATTCTTTGCATTTTCACCATCAGCTGTAGTTATATCACACAGCTCAAAGTCATGAGTAGTAACTATAACCATAGCATTGGCACCCGACAGTTTACTTAGTGCTTCTCTCGCTCCTACTATTCTGTCTGCTGAGTTTGTACCCTTAAATATCTCGTCAATAAGGCAAAGTGCAGGAACCTGATCAGAAGAACCACTTGAGATATACTCTGACATTTCCTTAATTCTAAGGATTTCAGCATAAAAAGTTGAAATACCTCCAGCAACATCATCCATAACTCTCATGGATGTGAAAAGTTTCATGTAATTTGCCTTAAATTGCTCCGCACAAACTCCTGAGCCAATGTATGCCAGCACCATATTTATGGCAATAGTTCTCATATATGTAGTCTTACCTGACATATTAGAACCAGTGATTATAGTCAGCTTATCCTGTATCTCAGCATCATTTGAGATAACAGTCTCAGTATTAAGAAGCGGATGATACAGACCACTGAACTTAATAGAAAGATTCTTTGTATCTCTATCAATAACCGGCTTATTGGTTTTTCTTACATATGAAAGCACAGCCAGAGAACCCAGCTCTTCGATATCTCCTACAATATCAACGCATTCTTCTATAACGCCTTTATTCTTCTTATTCCATCTAGCCATTAAGAAATCAATATAATAATCCCAACCCACAAAACCTGATAAAACTAAATGAGCCAGCGGATTATAAGCTATATTATTCATGGTTGCGATTGTACCTAGAGATTTAAGAGAACTAAGCAGACCATCCCTACTGGTGGTTCTTTCATGAATCTTCTTCAAAAGCTCAGATTCAAAGCTCTCTTGAGACAAAAGACTAAGTATTGATAGAAGGTCCTTAGCACCAGCACCATAATTATACAGATTTTCAGCGATTACCATATGATATGTCATAGTTCCCCAGGTAGCCACAATACCAAAAACAAATGTAGCTATTATCCTGATAGGATTTGCATCATATACCAGAACAGAAACCACAGACAATATATTTAGAACCGGAATGAGGATCATAAGTGGATACATCCAGAAAAGCAGTTTATCGCTCTGAATATTCTTACCGGAATCTTTACCAGAATCTGATTTAGAGCCATCTAAACTATCATCTTCTTCCACCATCAAAGACCTTTCCACAGCCTTCTGCTTTTTACTAAGGATTCTCTCAGATAAAGCTTCAAAATCCACTAAAAACTCTGTCTTCTCTGAAAGCTCCTTGATAGCATCGTATCTAAGAGAAATGTTATCGATGCTAAAATTCTTTAAAGAAAGATTATCTGCCAGCTTCTTTCTACCTGCATCTGTATGAGCTATAGATATAAACTGAAACAGAGAGTTTTTACCAAGAAGGTCAAGATCTCTAGATAAAGTATCCTTATCTGTAAGAAACTCAGCACCAGTATCTTCAAAACTCTTCCACTTATCAGTAAGTCTCATAAGATATCTATTTAGAACACTGATCTTAGACTTATATTCAAGGATTCTCTCATCAATAATTGCATGATATCTGACAAGAGCAATAAACACCACAGCTAACGCTGCTGCAAGAATTACAAGAACAAGTAGATGATTCTTAAAACCGACAATAAACAGAACCAATGCAGCTAAGAAAACTATCAGCCTAAGCATGGCAACTCTAGAGGACTTTTTATCCAGAGTCAAACTACCAATTTCAAGATTATTTTTGATTGATTTTATTTTTTCTATCATTAATTTCACCTCGTTTTCAACCTCTATAGAGTATCATATTTATTCATTTATTACTATCGATTTTTAAATTGATTTTTAAATGGTTTTCTATTAGAATAACTTTTATATACTGGATTTAAGTAATACTAATCATTTCATACATAATAAGGAGGTTATAGTTATGGGAAGAAGAAATCCAATAAGCGGCTTACTTGCAATTACAGCCGCCGCTGCAGCAGTTGCAGGAGTAGCTTATCTGTTTAAAGAAGAAATTAGAGAAACTCAGACATATAAAGATCTTAACGAGAAATATGATGTAGACGCAAAGATTAAGACATATTCTGAGAAAGCCAGAGATACTGCTTACGATCTTAAAGATAAAGCAAAAGTTGCTGCAAAGGATTTAAAGATAAAGGCAGACGAATGGAAAGCCGCTCAGGAAGATGATATTTTTGAGGACGACGAGATAATCCTGGACTCTTTCGAATCTGATTTTGCTGAAGAAGACGCATCCGAAAGAGACTATGTATCAATCAAAGAAGATGTTTCTGATGCAGTTGACGCTGCTGTTGATAAGGCTGAAGATATTAAAGACACTGTTACTGATAAAGCTGAAGAAGTTAAAGACGCTGCCGCTGATAAAGCTGAAGAAGTTAAAGACGCTGCCGCTGATAAAGTTGAAGAAGTTAAGGATGCAGCCGCTGATAAGATCGACGATATAACAGACAAGAAATAAATCTAACTCTTTTAAGAATTTTACAAGCATAAAAAAGGCTTTGCATTTAGATATCTAATTGCAAAGCCTTTTATAATTCTTTAATAAATTTTTTAATATTTTTTTACTAGAGTTTATTCTTAGGATTTTCTTTTACATCTCCTGTGCCAATGCCACCATCAACATCCTCCAGGATTATATCATCCTCTTCTAAATCTTCTTCTATATCTTCTTCTATATCTTCTATCAAATCCTCGTCATCAAGCTCACGTTTTATAACCTTTATATGAGATAGATAAGCACAGATAATGAAATTCTCTGTAGTAAAGATATTACCATTTTCACTTTCCAGTTTCTCATCCATCTCTTTATCAAGAATTTCGATAGCGTCTACTCTCTTAGATGCTGCAGGCTTATATTCAAAGCCCATAATAATCCATGGACAGGCAAATGCTACAATAGAATAAACCACTGTCAGGAGTATAACCACAGAAATAACCGCAGCCGAATGTTCAATTATGGATATCTTTGTTGCAGGATATTCCACCTCATTTATAATGATAGGTTTTATATAACCTTTAAAAGCATCCGAGCTCTGGCCTATCATTTTCCCAAGTTCATCATCCAGTGCATCTTCTATATATCCGATCTTGACATCATCCCGAACCAGCTTACCATATATATCATAACTGCCCCCAGACTTCAGATTTTCATAGGTTTTATCTGTTAACACCAGTAGTCGGATACTATCTCCATCATAGATATAATAATATCTACCCACTATCTCGCCATCAGATTTAACCTCGTCATATCCAGCATATTCCGGATCTGCTTCACAGAGAAAGGAAATATTCTGAACTCCTTCCCCATAAAGCAGGTCAACTCCCTCAAGAGAATTAATCCTCTGACAGGAATATTCTTCCAATACATTAAGTTGAAATACCATAAGTATTATCAAAACTTCAATAATAAGTATTGGAATGAGGACAGCTATAAGATTTCTTCTAAGTAATTTTGTAAACATTTATTTAGCTACTATATTGATAATCTTTCCAGGAACATAAATTTCCTTAATTATAGTCTTTCCATCAAGTCTGTTGCCAAGAGCTTCCTTAGCCGAAGCAAGGATTTCATCCTTAGATGCATCAGCAGGAACACTGATTGTAAGTCTTGTTTTTCCAGAAACCTGAACAGGAAGTGTTATCTCAGATGTAACAAGGTGCTTCTCATCAAACTCTGGCCAAGCCTCTTCAAATACAGAAGATGTTCCACCAAGCGCCTCCCAAAGTTCTTCACCAAGATGTGGAGCAAATGGAGCTAAAAGCTTAACAGCTGTCTTAAGTGTCTCTTTATCAACGCCATCGCCCTTTGTAAGTTCAACAAACTTGTTATTATATTCCATAAATGCTGAAACAACAGTATTAAGGTTGAAAGCCTCAAGTCTCTCTGTTACATCCTTTACAAGACCATGACGAAGTCTAAGTGTCTCCTCTGTTTCCTTTGCATCTTTCTCAAGGTTGTCCATAACAACTGTATAGAATCTCTTGATGAATCTGTAGATACCGTCGATACCAGCATCATCCCAGATAGCATCTGCTTCTGGTGGTCCAACAAAGAGCTCATAAAGTCTAAGTGTATCGCAACCATAATCACGAACAATATCATCAGGAGAAACAATATTTCCAAGAGACTTTGACATCTTAGTTGGCTTTCCTGTAATCTTGTCACGGCCACAGATCATTCCCTGATTGAAGAGCTTTTTAAATGGCTCATCAAAACCTACTACTCCAATATCATAAAGGAACTTAGTCCAGAATCTTGAGTAAAGCAGGTGGAGAACCGCATGCTCAACACCTCCAATATACATATCTACAGGGAGATACTTGTCTGCTTTCTCTCTGGAAATGAGTTCTTTATCATTATGTACATCAACATATCTCAAGAAATACCATGATGAACCTGCCCACTGAGGCATAGTATTGGTCTCTCTCTTAGCAGGGCCGCCACACTGAGGACATGTACAATTTACCCAATCCTCGATAGCAGCAAGTGGTGATTCACCAGTACCTGTTGGCTCATACTTCTCTACATCAGGAAGTCTAAGTGGAAGTTCTTCCTCAGGAACAGCTACACATCCACACTTCTCGCAGTGAACGATAGGAATTGGTTCACCCCAATATCTTTGACGAGAGAATACCCAGTCACGAAGCTTGTAATTAGTTGTAGCTTTTCCGTAACCCTTCTCTTCTATAATCTTTGGAGCTTCCTTCTTAAGAACGGCAGACTCCATACCATTCCAATCACCTGAATTAACCATAATTCCTGAAGCAGCTGTGTAAGCCTCAGTCATTTCATTTCCATCCTGAACATCGTCAAGAGTTGGAGCGATAACCTGAATGATAGGAAGATTAAACTTCTTAGCAAACTCAAAATCTCTATCATCATGAGCAGGTACGCACATGATTGCTCCTGTACCATAGTCAGCAAGTACATAGTCAGAAAGCCAGATAGGTGTCTTTGCACCATTAAGAGGATTGATTGCATAGCAACCTGTGAATACACCAGTCTTCTCTTTATCTGCCATTCTATCGATAGATGACTTAAGAGATGTCTGATAGATATAATCCTTAACAGCCTTCTCTGTTTCAGGTGTATAAAGCTTTGAAGCAAGTTCTGACTCAGGAGCAAGTACCATAAATGTAGCTCCATAAAGCGTGTCAGGTCTTGTTGTATAAACTGTAATGATCTCGTCTCTTCCATCTACAGGGAAATTAACCTCAGCACCCTGTGACTTACCAATCCACTCGGACTGCATCTTCTTAACCTTCTCAGGCCAGTCAAGTTTATCCAGATCAGCAAGAAGTCTTTCAGCATAAGCTGTGATCTTCAGCATCCACTGACGAAGATTTTTCTTAGTAACATCAGCGCCGCAACGCTCACATTTACCATCTTTAACTTCCTCGTTTGCAAGACCTGTCTTACAAGATGGACACCAGTTGATAGGCATCTCCTTCTCATAAGCAAGCCCCTTCTTGAACATCTGAACGAAGATCCACTGTGTCCACTTGAAGTAGTCAGGATCTGTTGTATTTACTTCCATATCCCAATCATAGATTGCAGAGATCTGCTTAATCTGGTTCTTGATAGCAGCCACATTCTTAGCTGTTGAAATTGATGGATGTACTCCATTCTTGATTGCATAGTTCTCTGCTGGAAGTCCAAATGCATCCCATCCCATTGGGTGGATAACATACTTACCATGCATCATCTGATAACGGCTCCAAACATCAGAGATAACATATCCTCTCCAATGTCCTACATGAAGACCATTTCCTGATGGATAAGGGAACATGTCCAGACAGTAATACTTAGGCTTCTTGCCATCATTTACATTTACTGGGTTTTCTTCCCATCTCTTGTTCCATTTTGCTTCAATCATTTTGTGATCAAATCTAGCCATTTTGTATTTCCTCCAAAATCAAAATTAACTTATATAGTAATACGGTTTAGCTGAACCATATTAAAATGCATTTTATTTAGTATCTTTTTTCTCACCATCTTTTCCATGATGAGTCACTTTATCAATAAACTCCTTGGACTGCTGAAGCTGTTTTAGCTGTCTCTCACGCTTCCTCTTATCTGAAGCAGATTCGAACTTCTTCTTAGGCCCACGGATAGGATTACCATTTTCATCAAACCCTCGCAGTCCCACAAAGTATTCAGTATCATTATGCAGCCCCCTCTTATTCAGGTTATGTTTCAAAATCTGAACCATAAGGGCGTAAATACACGCAAATGTCGGTACACCCAGTACCATTCCCGCAAAGCCAAATAGATTTCCACCCACAAGGATTGCAAACAGAACCCAGAAACTGCTTAGACCTGTGGAATCTGAAAGAATAAGTGGACCAAGTATATTTCCATCAACCTGTTGAAGTATGATGATGAAGATAATAAACACAATACACATCTTTGGCGATTCTACAAGAACCAATACAGCTGATGGAATGGCACCAATAAAAGGTCCAAAGAACGGAATAATATTGGTAATTCCAATAATAACACTGATAAGTACAGCGTATGGCATATTCACTATTCTACAGAATATAAAACAGATAACACCAATGATAAATGAGTCAAGCAGCTTCCCGCTGAGGAAACCACTGAACACGCCATCTACATAGTCATAAGCTGCAAGAATTGTATTTCCCTGCTTCTTATCAAAGAGTGAATATATAATCTTCTTAAACTGTGAAGAAAGTTTATCTTTACTTGCAAGAATATATATAGCTGCGATAATACCTACAACAAAGTTAAGTACAAGCTTAAGGCCACCAACAACTCCTGTTGATATGGCAACAACAATATTGTTCATATTAGGAATAAGCTTCTTGGTAAGTATATCCTTAATACTTTCCTCAATATCATCCATATATGCATTTACAGCCTGATCTATCTCCGGATGATCCTTAACCAAACCATTAACCATCTTCTCAATATTTGTTACATATTGATCAAAGTTGTTATATAGGTTCTGAATACTCTCATAAAGCTGAGGAATAAGAACCCACAACAAGCCAACTATTATAGCCAGGAAGAACACAACCGCAAGGGTAACTGAAAGCGCATCAGAAACCTTTATTATAGTTTCTTCCTTAGCATTCTTAAAAAGCTTTGAAAAGTCTTTTCTTAAATTAACTCTTAATCTATTAACCAATGGATTCAGGATAAATGCAATAATAAGGCCTGTAATAATTGGCGCCATTGCTGATATAACAGTTGCTATATCATCCAGAATCTTAGTAAATTGTCCAATAAACAAAAAGAAAAGTACTACTATACATCCGGCCCCCGCCAGAGTAAACATCATCTTCAGATCAAAGAGTTCAAGCCTCTTCTTTCTTCTCTCTTCGTAACTTAGCTCTTCATAACCATTATTCTTTTTATCTTCGTAATTCTTATCTTCCAAATTACGCCTCCACTATTTTTTCTCGATACTTCTCTCGAGCATTATCCTTCTCTTTAGTAAATGAAGACTGGCATAAAGCCTTCCCCTTCTTGTAATCTCACAAAACCTTGTGAAATCTTTACAATATATCTTATAACGATTCATAACTTCTCTTCTAGGCTTTTTCTGCCTTCCGGAAAAGCTCTGATCTATTTGAGCATTTACAACCTTAACATTATTGAATCTACGACGACTCAACTGATACATAAGAGTATAATCTATCATATCCAGAAAAAGGCTTTCTTCAAATCCTCCAACCTTTTCAAGAGCCGCAAGTCTAACCGCCATACCACTGCTGATACAACAAATGTTTTCATATGTTCCAGGCGAAGTAATACAGTTTTTTTCTTTATAAGAAAATCTAAATCTGTATATAGGTGACATAGGTCTTCCACCACTTTCAATAAGACCAGTTATCACATTTATATTTTCCTCTAAGTCAAATCCAGTATTATCATCAACACCATTTGCTAATCTAATAGCATCTTTATAAGCCGCATATAGTTCATGCATATAAGGATACGAAACATCTGTATCATCATCAAGCAGCATAAGAAAATCCCGATACGGATCTCTACTATCATGAAGCGCATATTCCAGTGCCTGATTATACGCCTTAGAAAGACCTAAGTTCTTTCCATTATGTATATATACTATGCCATGTTTTGCGATGAGTTCTTTAGACTCCTCATCATCATTTAGCTGCCCCTCTGAATTATCAACTATAATGATATGAGCCTTATCTTCACCATGTCTTTCAAGCAGTCTGTTAGCAGTACATTTGGAAAGCACTTCTGCTATTTTTTTATTGTACATAACTATTGCTATGTATAACATCTTTAACCCCACCTAAGCATTTAGTTTTCATTCTGAAAATCAAGCAGAAAACCAATTAAGATTTTAAAACCTAGGTTCTATTATAGCAAAACCAGTTAAATAATTACACAATAAATTCTAACCAGGTTTCTTTAGTATGCCTTAACTTTGGTCCAAAGGTCTGAATAAAACTGTCTCAATTCTGTATCCTGATATTTAAATACCTCATTATTCTCTGCACCAAATACAGGAATATACGCATTTATCCCTTCAAATTCAGTGTCCTTCAGTTCATCTCGAACCTCAGCTACAGGGGTTGTGTAACCTATGAAAATGGAATTCTGATAAACTACTTCAGGCTCAAGCATATAATTCATAAACTGTTCAGCCAGCTCGGTATCCTCACAATACTTGGTCATAACCATGGCATCACACCACTCATTTGTACCCTCATCAGGTTCAAAATAGCCCAAATCCTCATTTTCAGCCATTATATATGCACCATCGCCAGAATATACAACAGCTATAGATTTATTTCCTGCGATCATGTTATCCATAACATCATCACCGGCATATACTACATCCATGGTCTCACGCTGATCGATCAACCAGTTATAAGCCTCTTTGATTTCCTCCCTGTCAGTTGTATTCATGGAATAACCAAGAGCCTTTAGAGCGATCATAAAACTGTCACGCTCTGAATCATACATATAAATATCACCTTTATATTTAGGATTTCTAAGAAGTTCCCATCCATCCTCCAGATCTTCTTCATCCACTGTATTCTTATCATACAGGATACCAACTGTACCAACAAAGTAAGGAACAGAATAAGTATTCTGAGGATCGAATGGATAACCCATATTAGCAGGATCAATCAAATCCTTATTAGTGATATTGTCCCAGTTAACAGGCTTAAGCTGCTTCTCTTTTATAAGTCTCTCAATCATATAATCACTAGGAATGATGATATCGTACTCAGAACCACTCATAAGCTTAGTGTACATAGACTCATTTGAATCGAAGGTCTCATAAACGATCTTACAGTTATATTCTTTTTCGAAATTCTCAATCAGTTCAGGATCCATATATTCTCCTGCGTTAAACACACGGATAACTCTTCCAGAACTCTTTGCTCCTGCAAATGTAGTAAATCCAACAACCAAAACCAAAAGCACTGCAAATACCTTCTTCATGGTATTCTTAACCATGGCTGGAATCAGCTTAGAAGTAATAAGCAATATCGCGATTACAAGAATAACTATGGTTGAAAGCGCATTTATAGTTGGATTAGTACGCTTTGTCATGTTGTAAACAGTAATAGAAATATTTTCAACACCATTTCCAGTTACAAAATATGAGATAACGAAATCATCGAAACTCATGGTAAATGCAAGAAGCACACCTGCATATATACCATCACGGAGCATAGGAATAATAACCTTAGTCAGCGCTTCAAATGGTGTTGCTCCCAGATCCATAGCTGCATCTGCAAGGCTAGGATCCAGCTGTCTAACCTTAGGATAAACAGAGGTTATAACATAAGGAGTACAGAATGCTACATGCGCCACCAACATAGTCATGTAACCCTTTGCTATCATAGCTGATGAAAAAAGAATCATAAGACTGATAGCAGTTACGATATCCGGGTTCATGATTGGAAGGTTGTTGATATTAAGAATCACATCCTTCATCACCCTTCTGCTCTTTGAAAGGCCAATAGCTGTAATAGTTCCCAGCACAACAGAGATAACTGTCGCAAGGATAGCTATAGTCAGCGATACATAGACAGCCCTCATGATCGAACCGTCGGAAATCAATCTGGAATACCACCTGAGCGAAAAGCCAGTCATGCTGGTAAGACTCTTTGACGAGTTAAATGAGAATACCATCATAACAACTATCGGTAAATAAAAGAAAACCAGGAGGCACGAAATGTAAATAATATAAAATGCTTTATTTCGTCTACTATCTCTCATCTTTATCCTCCTTCTCATCTCTGTCGAACTTCTTCATAACAGAAAGTCCAATAATGATGATAACTGTCAGGATAATGGAAATGGCAGAACCAAAGTTCCAATCACCAACCGAAATGAACTGATTCTCAATAAGGTTACCAATGAGCATATACTGTCCGCCACCTAAAAGCTTTGGAATGACGAAGGTAGAAATAGACAGAAGAAATGTCATCATGACACCATTTATAACGCCTGGAATAGACATCTTAAGAATCACATGTATAAATGTCTGGAAACCATTTGCCCCCAAATCATGCGATGCTTCAATCAGCGAATTATCTATCTTTCTAATAGAAGTATGAATTGGAATAACCATAAATGGAAGAATATCACTTATAAGGCCGATAACAACTGCAAAATCAGTATACATGAATGTTCTTGCAGAAAGACCAAAAAGGCTTAAGAAACTATTGATCACCCCATTATCTGAAAGAAGGCTAATCCAAGCATAGGTTCTAAGCAGCGTATTGATCCACATTGGAATAGTCACAAGAAGAATCAAAAGATCCTGCACTGAATCCTTAAAACGAGTTATAAAGTAAGCTAAGATATAACCAATCACAAGGCAAAACGCCACTGAAATAAATCCCAGCTTAAAGGACTTTTTAAGAACATCAAGATAGATAGGCTCTCCTATTCTTTTAAAATGTTCCAGAGTAAAACGAATATTTACTAATGTATTTCCGCCTGATGTTACCGAGTATAAAACGATAAGGAGAAGCGGAACAAGAATTATAAGTATCGACCATATAAGATATGGACGAATAAGCTTGCTATAGTGTTTCATTGAAATTATCTCCTAACTTTTCTAAGGATATTCGGAAAATCCTTCTAATAATTCATTCTCTTGCTATGGTACTTCTAAAGATATGCGGAAAGTTCGTGCTTCGCACTCTACTGCCTCTTTCAGAGGCACTTTCCTTATACCTTTAGAAGTAGCATCTCCGATGCTATTGACTCGGAAAGCAAAAACTCTTTGACTGCAAGCAGCCTCGAGTTTTTCTTTCCAAGTCATACCATACGCAAGGTTACCATTCCATTGGGTACATGACGTGGATTTCATCCGGGCCAAAGGTTAATCCAACTTTTAGCCCCGGCTCGAAATAATCCGTGGTATGAATTAGATAATCTCTATGTTCTGTTTCTACTACTATCTCGTGGTGAACACCCTTAAAGATAATAGACTTAACAACACCTTTTACTTTCGCATCTTCCGGTTTAACAATATCAATGTCTTCTGGTCGGATCACAACCTCAACATCTTCATTAAGCTTGAATCCCTTATCGACACACTCGAAGTCTTCTCCATCAAATGATACAAGAAGATCTTTCTTCATTACAGCCTCAATAATATTGGACTCTCCTATGAAGCTAGCAACGAAACGGTTTTCTGGCTCGTTATAGATATCCTCAGGTGTACCAACCTGCTGAATAATGCCCTCATTAAGGACTACAACTGTATCAGACATAGAAAGAGCTTCTTCCTGATCGTGAGTAACAAAGATAAATGTAATTCCAACTTCCTTTTGAATCTTCTTAAGTTCAATCTGCATGCCTTTACGAAGTTTAGCATCCAAAGCACCAAGAGGTTCATCCAGGAGAAGAACCTTCGGCTCATTTACAAGAGCTCTCGCAATAGCAACTCTCTGCTGCTGTCCACCTGAAAGACTAGATATATCTCTCTTTGCATATTCCTCAAGACCAATAAGTTGAAGCATATTTGTAACCTTCTGGTCAATAACAGACTTATCCATCTTTTTAATCTTGAGACCAAATGCAACATTATCATAAACATTTAAAAACGGGAAAAGAGCATACTTCTGGAATATGGTATTAACTTCCCTTTTATATGAAGGTACTTTGGTAATATCAATACCATTGAATAATACCTCGCCACCTGAGGGTTCTTCAAACCCAGCAATAATCCTAAGAGTTGTGGTCTTACCACATCCCGATGGACCAAGCAAAGTAAGAAACTCATTTTCATGTATTGTAAGATCAATACCTTTAAGGACCTGCTGATCCTCAAAATTCTTTGTTAAACCTTTAAGCTCAATAAGCGGGGTTTTCTTCTCATTTTCAGCCATTTTACATATACTCCTCAAAAAAAAACATCGGAAACAATAATATCAAAAACAGGAAAATATATCAATAAAAAAACAATATACTTATCACCCACGGAACCTCAACCAATATTTATGTTTTTAAACTTATGCTAAAACAAGAAAAGGAAGGCATGACAGCCTTCCCTTTCTGAATAAATCACTATATTGTTATTTGTATAATTTATTTATATTTTTATTTATATTTTTACTTATCTTATTTGTATTATTTGTATTCTGCGCAACAATCCGGATTAAGCCTATATATTGGAGTGCCACTAGAATCGCAAATCCAGACCTCAAATCTTACTATCTCATTTGTAGCAGTGAGTTTTCTACCGATAACAAAACCACCAGGAACACCCAAACCTGAATCTGCTGTACACTTAGGATTCGAGAACTCCTTAGATCCATTCTGCTCTTTTCCAAGCGACTTTCTAAAAAGACTTAGAAAATGTTGCTGTGCTTGTACTGTATTAACAAATGTGTCACCATCTTTTGCTACAGAAATAACTTCTAAAGGATAAGCAGCTTCACCAGCCGAACCAGAAACATTCTGAATATTAGAACCAACAACATCAGCATCCTGCTGAACGCCATTCTCTGTGCCTTCAAACGAATAAGCTTCACCATAAGCCACATTTAAAGAATCCATAATAACGCTGGCCGTTTCAATGTCATGAGCCTTTCGGGATTTATTGATATACCTAATCAGCGCAGGCGCAATAGCCGCAGCAAGAATTGCCATAATAGCAATGACAATAATGAGCTCCACAAGGGAAAAACCCTTTCTGGAAAAATATTTACTTTTCATAAAACCAACCCTTTCAAATATAATCGATTATTTAAATGTAGTGAGTTAAGTGAGTTATAAATAATCGATAAATAATGTATATTAGACATGAGAGCCACGCACTGATAAACATATAAATATAAAGAAGCGCATATATGTTAACTTTTACCACTTTTTCAATAGAAATGCAACGGATTTTGTACGAATTTGATAAATGTTCACAATTGTAAAGCAAAAATGCGTCAAAGAACATTAAAATCCCGTCAATAGCATCTCTATACCAAGCAAAAAGGAAGCTCAAAGAAGCCCTGATAGAAGATCTTATAAAATTCTCATAGAATAAAAAGAAAATAAAAAAGGTCATCACAACAAAGTGACGACCTCTCCTAACAGTAAGTGCGGATAACAGGAGTTGAACCTGCACGGGATTCCCCACTAGAACCTAAATCTAGCGCGTCTGCCAATTCCGCCATATCCGCTTATATAAAAGCTGGGCTAGTTGGATTCGAACCAACGAGTGCAGCAGTCAAAGTGCTGTGCCTTACCACTTGGCGATAGCCCAATGGAACTTACTGCAAGATTAAGATATAAAAAAAGGGTGGGTAGAGGGACTTGAACCCTCGGCCTCCAGAGCCACAATCTGGCGCGCTAGCCAACTGCGCCATACCCACCATGTAGTGTGCCACGGGGGAATCGAACCCCCGACAACTTGATTAAAAGTCAAGTGCTCTACCGACTGAGCTAGTGGCACATATTTAGAACTGCCAACCTCGCAAATCGGCAGTACTTTGTAAATAAAAATGTGCCCGAAGGGATTCGAACCCCCGACCCACGGCTTAGAAGGCCGT
>CAMNGU010000041.1 GCA_946538525.1 uncultured Lachnospiraceae bacterium | reverse complement strand
CCTAATAATTTATTAATATCTTTTTTTTATATTACTTATCTAATATTCCGCATCAGCATATAAAATTCAAGTCTATACTCCATACTTTTCTGTGAGCAACCTATCTGTCTCATCTCTTGAAGCAAGTATATCTTCCAGCCTGGCATCCTGAATCACCTTATGCTGCGACATAGCGTACTCGATCATATCATATATTTCCAGAAACTTTATCTTACCTGCCAGAAATGCTGCAACTGCATGTTCATTCGCCTCATTCATTACTGTTGGCATCGAACCACCTATACGGCTGGCTTTCTTCGCTAGAGGAATACCTTTAAAATTCTCATAGTCAGGAATATCTATCTGAATCCCACTTATCTTTGTAAAGTCCAGTCTATCTCCAGCAAGATATCTTCTCTCTGGGTAGTAGAAAGCATACTGAATTGGGAGCTTCATATCCGGGGTTCCCAACTGGGCAATAACCGCTCCATCCTTATATTCTACCGCTGAATGAATAATACTCTGTGGCTGTATCAATACTTCTATATCATCTAAGTCTGTATCAAAAAGCCAATGGGCCTCAATAACCTCCAGACCTTTATTTACCATGCTGGCGCTGTCTATAGTTATCTTAGGTCCCATGGACCAGTTAGGATGGTTAAGTGCCTGCTCAACGGTAACATTTTCCAGTTCTTCTCTTTTACGGCCTCTAAATGGACCTCCAGAAGCTGTAAGCAGTATCCTTGATATCGGATTATCTACAGTTCCTTGAAGATTCACACGATTGCCCTGAAGACTCTGGAATATGGCACTATGTTCACTATCAACAGGAAGTATCTTCACTCCTTTTTCAGCTGCCGCTTTCATAACAAGATGACCGGCAGTAACAAGGGTCTCCTTATTAGCAAGAGCAATATCCTTACCAGCATCAATAGCTGCAAGGGTAGGCTCAAGTCCGATCATTCCTACTATTGCAGTCAAAGTAATATCAGCTTTGTCATAAGCACTAACCTCGCAAAGCCCTTCCATTCCAGAAGTAACCTTTATGTCTGTATCAGCCAGCTTAACACGAAGTGTCTCTGCTAATTCCTCCGACATAACAGAAACAAGCTCGGGATTAAACTCCCTAGCCTGCTTCTCCACCATTTCAATATTCTTTCCACATGCAAGTGCCACCACCCTAAGGTCATCATTCGCTCTCACTATATCCAGAGCCTGAGTACCTATGGAGCCAGTGGATCCAATAATTGATATATTCTTCATTTGTATTATCTCTATATTTTATATATTTATTATCTAATTCAATAATCATCCAGATAAAAATTTGATCAGCTTTATTTGATAATCTATATTTATCAGCCCTGTCCCACAACAAACTGAACCAGGTAATAAATAATAGGAGCTGTAAATATCATACTGTCAAATCTATCAAGGACACCACCATGTCCAGGAATTAAATCACCATAATCTTTGATATCATTATTTCTCTTTATTGCTGACGCTGCAAGGTCACCAATAACTGCAGGAATAGCTCCCAATGCACAAACTATAAACAGAGTAAGGCTAATATGAATATCAGTAAGCTGCTCTACTCTGCCATTCAGGAACAATCCATAAAGACATCCCAGAAGGCCGGCTCCTACAATACCGCCAATAAGTCCTTCAATACTCTTCTTTGGACTAAGCTTTGGCGACATCTTATGCTTTCCAAAAAGCACTCCCACACAATAGGCAAGAGTATCATTTCCCCATGAACAAAGGAACACCAGAACAACGAAGAAACCACCTTCATGCATTGTTCTCAGCTTATAAATATACGACAGCATCACACTTACATAGAAGAATGACATGAACGCTGCAAATATCTCTCTGTCATGATATTTTGGAAATCTTATAACATAAACTGAAAGCATAGCAAGGAGATATGTGATCATCAAAGGCATTGTCAGCTTCCTAACTGGAAACCCTTTTATAGTAAATTCTCCCAGCATCAATGCAGCATAATATAGAACAGTCCAAATATATGCCATAACCGCTGGAGACCTTTCCTCAATCTCATATACCCTGCAGAGCTCATACACTCCAATCAAAGACAGTATCATCACTGATATGCCTGTAACAGGTCCTCCAAAAAAGAGTACAGCAAATGCAATTATAATAAGAACTACACCACTAATAAGTCTCTTCCAGAACATTTTTATACCCCGCCAAATCTTCTTTCTCTGCCATTATAGTAGTCGATAGCTTTTTTCAAAGCTTCTTTATCAAAATCCGGCCATAATGTGTCACAGAAATAAAACTCCGAATATGAAAGCTGCCATGGCAGGAAATTAGATGTTCTAAGTTCCCCACTAGTTCTGATAAGCAGATCCGGATCCGGAATATCAGCCGTATCAAGATGCTGTGAAACACACTCTTCAGTAATATCGTCAAGACTTATCTCGCCCTTAGATACCTCATCAGCAATCTTCTTTACCGCTCTGGTTATCTCATCGCGTCCACCGTAATTAAGTGCAACATTAAACTGAATGCCGGTATTATTCTTAGTTGCCTCCTCAAGATCATCGATTGCAGCAATAATATCAGCATCCAATCTATCTCTTTTACCCAGGATACGGACACGCATATTATTCTTATTTGCCTTATCTATAGATTTTTTAAGAAAATCCCTAAGTATTGTCATAAGGCCTGTAACTTCTTCAACTGATCTCTTCCAGTTCTCGGTTGAAAATGCATATACTGTCAGGTACTTTATTCCTAAATCCCATGCATCCTCAATAACCTGTTCAAGATTATCAGCACCCGCCTTATGACCAAAATTTCTTGGCATATGACGCTTTTTAGCCCAGCGGCCGTTACCATCTAAAATGATAGCAACATGCTGAGGGATTTTATATTCGTCACTCATTTTGCTCTCCTATACCTGTCACAATTAAACTGTCATGATTTCTTTTGTCTTTGCATCTACAAGCTTATCAATCTCAGCAATAAACTTATCTGTTGCCTTTTGGATTTCATCTTCCTTATCAGCAAGCTCATCCTCTGACATTTCACCAGTTTTGCTCTGCTTCTTTACAGCATCATTAGCATCTCTTCTTGTATTTCTTACTGCAACCTTAGCATCTTCACCCTTCTTCTTGATGTCCTTTGCAAGTTCCTTACGTCTTTCCTCTGTAAGCTCAGGGAAATTAAGGATAACGCTCTTTCCATCATTATTTGGAGTGATACCCAGATCAGAACCAAGAATAGCCTTCTCAATAACCTTTACCATTGATGCCTCCCAAGGAGTGATCATAAGAGTTCTAGCTTCCGGTACAGATACATTTGCTACACTCTGAAGATTTGTTGGAGTACCATAATACTCAACCTTTATCTTATCCACGATATGTGGGTTAGCACGTCCTGCTCTGATTGTTGCATAATCAGCCACTAAGTTATCAATAGTCTTCTGCATTTTTTCTTCATAAGGTGTCATTTTTTCGCCCTCCATTTTCTTAATATACTTTTATTCTCTAATTTTTTTATGTATTTGTTTATAAATTTGTTTATAAATATTTAAATCTATTTATCCTGGTTTTTCTTAAACCGTTACGATAGTACCTATCTTCTCTCCAGAAACCGCCTTAAGTATAGAATTCTCTTCGCTCAGTGCAAAAAGAAGCATAGGCATCTTATTCTCCATAGCCAGTACAGCAGAAGCAAGATCTATAACTCCAAGCTTTTGATCAACGATATCTGACATTTTCATAGAATCATATTTCTTTGCATTTGGATTGATCTTTGGATCACTATCATATACACCATCAATATTCTTTGCTGAAAGAATAACATCGCAATCTGTTTCAACTGCCCTAAGAACTGCCGGCATATCTGTTGAGAAGTATGGATGTCCTGAACCACCTGCAAAGAATACAACTTCACCAGCTTCCATAGCCTCAATAGCCTTGTCTCTTACATAAAGCTCTGTAACATCTCCAATAGCATATGGGGACATGAGACGACACTTCATACCAGCTCTTCTAAATGCATCAGCTGCATATATACAGTTCATTACTGTAGCCAGCATTCCAATCTGATCAGCTTTTACTCTATCCATATCCTCTGAGCTACGACCTCTCCAGAAGTTACCACCGCCGATAACGATACATACCTGAACACCGTCATCAACAACTTTCTTCACCTCAGAAGCCACTCTGGAAACCTCTTCCTCAGAAAAGCCCTGATGCTTATCTCCAGCCAAAGCCTCTCCACTCAGCTTAAGTAAAATTCTCTTGTAATTCATTTATGTCTGCCTCCAAATAATTTATAAGCTATTATATTTTAAATATATAATTACTCTTTTAATAAGTTTCGTCTAAGTTCTGAATTCCACTGGAAAAGTACTGATCTACATTTACATCTGCATATACCTGTTTACACATTCCATCTATAACAGCACCACTGCTTATCTGTACAGACTTAGATTTAATATTTCCAACTATTACTGCAGTTGGTCCGATCTCTATATCGCCATTTACATCAATATCGCCTTTAACAGCACCTGATATCATGGCAGATGATGCTGCGATATTTCCAACAACCACAGAACCTTCGCCAATCTTTACGATACCCTTGGAAATGATTTCTCCTTCGATATGAGCTTCACTGGCATAAAGATCACCAGTATCTATATTTCCTTCTACTCTTCCGCCCACAATAAGTTTTCCGGTACATTTAATCTTACCTTCAACCTTACCGAGCATTTCTATATCTCCATCTATCTCCAGATCACCAGTTATGAGAGTACTTCTGGTAATATAAGTTGTATTCTCACTGAGACCTGTTAATTCTTCTTCACTTTTTATTTCATGTTCAATAATGCTCATGCCATTCACCTCCCAAAAAACCATTTTCTATTATATCATATAATGCATTCCAGTTGAAACAAAAAAACCATTCCACAATATTTAGTAATTTTTGCCAAAAAATGTCGTTTTTTTAGTATTTTTACCATTTATTTACACATATTTTAAAGTTTGTTAATAACTTGTTCATAATGTTGGTTTATATTTAAACCATAGATTTTTCATAACTCTCTCACCCTATGAAATAGTGTATATTAAAAGCACCTCGATTTATTGAGGTGCTTTTTCTTTGTCTAAAAAAAATATTTACTATATTATTCAGTAATCCTATTTCTAACATCATTAAATTCATTTACAACTTCTTCTTTTGGTTTTGGTGTAAATATACTCACCAATATGATAATAAGATATGTGCAAAGCATAGATGGCAGAACAGAGTCAACTCCCATAACATCACACAAAGTCAACTTATCCCCCATAACCATGAAAACATCAGCATATTTGAAAAATGGAACGCAAACCATTCCAGAGATAAGTCCGGCAACACAGCCAGCCGCATTCATTCTCTTCCAGAACAGGGACATAACCAAAGTTGGCGAGAAAGAGCATCCCAACGCTGCGATAAATACTATAGTTACACTGATATCAGATGAATTAATATATGTTGCCAAAAGAAAGACCGCTATTCCAGAGATACATAGAGATATAATAATATCCCTATACTGATTTCTCTTTTTAGCTACGAATAGCCTTCCTTCAACTATAATATCTTCATATATCGCTGAACAAACAGAATGCACCGCTCCTTCTATCGCAGTCATAAATCCTACAATTACGACCACAAGGAATATAACCGAAACAAGAATTCCTCCATCCCCATTTTGACGAATCCCCCAGAATACCATATAAATATATCCTGACAGAGAATTTGTTATATCCTGAGGATACAGAAAGCCTCTTGATACCGCCCCAAAGAATGCAGCTGAAACAAAAAGCACCAGAAGAAATATGACCATAACCATCTTCCCATGACTTATGGATCTGGCATCCTTTTCGAAGAAAAACAGCCCTAGCATAAATGGCATTCCTGAAGCCAGAAGTCCAATAGAAGCCAAAGATACTATATCAGGAACCTTTAAAATCTCACCATCATGAAAAAGAATATTCAGATATTCAGAAACACTTCCCATAACATCTGTGGCCATTAAGTTTTTAACCAGTCCTACTCCCCCTACACTGAAGTACATATAGAATGCAACCACCAAAACGCCCACGGCAAGGAGTATAGCCTTAATGATTGAAACCTTTGAGATGAAATTCATCCCAAAAGTTCCTATACCACAGCAAACAACCAATACAATGATTGCAATCAAAGCATTCTGTTTCACGCCTGTAATGATATTTAGCACAAAGGCCAGTTCTTTAATCAAAAATGAAGCTATCACCACAGATAGAATCGATGATTCCACTGCCGCTAAACTTCTAGTAATATAACTGAGAGACTTAAATCTGTGCTCAAAAAAACCTGGAAGTGTAAGAATATTCTTATTCTTTCTGGCATATCTCATCAACTTGTACGATTCCAGATTCCATACAAGTATAAGACTGACAGCCACACCAAGAAACTCCCAAAATACACCTGCGCCAAAAAGATAAAGGTAAAATGGGAGCACTACCACACCAATAAATCCAGCTATAAAAACAGACGAAGTAAAGCTGATTTCTAATTTAGTTGTCTTACCAATTAACAGCTTTTGAATATCCATTAATCGCATGTCTCCATAACTATAACATAGTCATTCTTATCTTTAATGCTGATAATCCCTTCAGAATCAGCAAACTCATTACTTACTCCACGACTGATATCTGAAGTCAGAATCATATCCTCGACTTCGTATTTAAAGCCTTTCAGTGAAACACATACACTATCACCATAAGGGAATAAGGATATATATTTTCCAAACTGATCATCTTTACTTAGACTAATCCCTTCCCTTATGACCCGAATACGGTTTGTTCTGTCCAATATATAAGCCTTTATCCCCGCCTGAGCCGCCAACTTTAGCATTCTGATACAGGCATATGTATGATCCATCCTGGTCCCAGTACAGCCCATCATGATTATCTCTTCTGGTTTTAATGTAAGAGCAAACCTAAAAGCATGTTCAGTATCTGTATCATCCTTTTCCGGAATAAGTTCCTCTATTACGCAGGAGTCTGCAGATTTCTTAACGAAATCAAAAACAGTCTTTTTCTCTTCTAAACTAAGAGAATCATAATCTCCAATTAATTTATGGGTCTTGATCTCATTTTCACAAAGGACCAGACCGCCTCTATCCACTCCTATTACATATAGATCAGGATTCGATTTATACACTTCTTTAAGCTGGTTAATATCAACCGTTCCACCAGCCACCATCAAACATTTCATTTAATAAGCTCCAGAAATTCTTTAGCATTCTCTTCGGTATGTTCTCCAAAGATTGCTGAACCAGCCACAATAACATTTATACCGGCATCCAGCGCATCTTTTATGTTTTCCCTATTGATACCACCATCTACCTCGATATCATATTCCAGGCCTTTATCCTCTCTTAACGCCTTAGCCTCTCTAGCCTTATCCAAAGCTTCAGGAATCAGTTTCTGTCCCCCGAATCCCGGATATACTGTCATAATAAGAACAAGGTCCACAATACCAAGAACAGGCTCTATCTCACTGACAGGAGTATCAGGACTTATAGCTACACCAGCTTTAATACCATAATCCTTGATTTTAAGCAGATCATCCCTAAGATTTTCTGTAGCTTCAGCATGGATTGTAATATTATCAACTCCAAGCTGAATTATCTTATCAAAATACCTTGAAGGGTCCTGCACCATCATATGAACATCCAGCTTTATATCAGGAATAGCTTTCTTCACATATTTGATAACTGGTGGTCCAAATGAAATGTTAGGCACAAACATTCCGTCCATTATATCTACATGGATAATCTCCACACCGGTACCAGCTACGATCATAAGCTGTTCCTCCATATGTCCAAAATCAATAGATAACATTGAAGGTGCTAATTTATTCATTACCAGTTCCTCCCCTCTTTCACTTCCTCTACCATTTTTATATAGTTATTATACCTTTCGATTGATATTGCCTGTTTTGAAAGAGGTTCATGTCCGGTTTTTTCAGACATAACTCTGCTCTTAACAGCACAATCAATCTCATTTATATGCATACAGTCTGCAAATCTGCACTGTCCTATGCTCTCCTGAAATTCAGGAATTAAGTTCCCCAGTTCCTTTTCCTCTTCAACTATAAGCTTTACAGACGAATATCCCGGTGTATCAATCATATATGTATTCTCATCGTCCACCTTTATGATTTCAGCCTGTCTAGTGGTATTCTTACCCTTTCCGAGCTTCTTACTTATATCTCCCGTTTCTCCTTCATAATGAGGAGCCAGTGTATTTATAAGCGTTGACTTTCCAACTCCTGAAGGGCCTGAAAGCACCGTAGTCTTTCCTTTTATTAATTCTTTAATATCTTCTAAACCTTCACCTGTTATCGCCGAATATCTAATAATATTCACCCCTGCATTAGCATAGATATTACATAGCGTCTCAAGATCAGCATTTTTATTCTTACTGCTATTCAAATCCACCTTGCTGAATACAACCGTTGAATGAACTCCCTGTTTCTCCATATTCACAAGAAATTTATCCAACTGAAATAGATTCGGTTCCGGATGAGTACCGGCAAATATAACAAGAGCCTGATCCACATTTGCCACTTCTGGACGGATAAGAGAATTCTTTCGTTCCTCAATTTCTACAAGGACCGCAGTCTTCTCTTCCTCACTTATCAGCTCTATCTGAACTATATCACCAACCAAAGGTTTTCTTCCCTGAACGCGGAATACGCCTCTCGCTCTTGTCTCATAAACAACACCAGCGGCATCTACATAGTAGAAGCCGCCGATACCTTTAATTATTCTGCCATTAATTTTTGTCATACTATTCGTTCTCGTAAGAAAGTGTAAGTGACTTGGTGTACATAGCTGAAACATCAGCTCCATCCTGATTAACAACAGTATAAGATACAGTACCATTGTTATATTCAAGACCTTCTGCAGTTCCCGAAATTGGAATAGAAGCTCCTGACTGAGTTACTGTATATGCAAGATGATATCCACCGTCATCATTAATATATACATTTACTGTAACTGTGCTATTGATAAGGACCTCATCTGTTGTGGAAATACTTCCTGAAACAGTTCCCTTATATGTCTTTGTCTCAGCACCATTACTAATTACAATATCTATAGTTGTACCTTCTTTAACTTCTGTCTTAGCAGGTACGCTCTGTCTTATAACAAGACCAGATGCCACTTCTGAGTTAAACTCATAAGAAACATTTCCAAGCTGAAGATTATATGTCTCCAGACTTCCCTTTGCTGTAGCCTCTGTGAGACCTGAAAGATCAGGAACCTCGACAGTCTTCTCTTCCTGTCCCTGGCTGATATAGATAACAACCGTATCTCCAGCCTTAGCCTTTGATCCAGCCTTAGGATCAGTTGAGATAGCCATTCCTTCTTCTATCTCATCATCAAACTTATAAGATCTTGTTGGCTTGAAGCCCTGATCCTCAAGAGCCTTATAAGCTGTATCTTCATCCATTCCATCTACATCAAGGATAGTAAGTTCCTCAGCTCCTGCACTAACAACAATGATAATCTGAGTATCCTTAGCAATATCTGTGTTAGCTTCAACATTCTGGCTTATAACATAGCCTTCCTTAACCTCAACAGAATTCTGCTCTGTGAACTGGTAATTATTTAGTCCAAGTTCCTTAAGATCCTTTTCTGCCGCCTTCTGACTAAGTCCAACTACATCAGGCATCTTGACCTTTGCCACCTCTGTGGTAGCCTCTGTTGAAACTTCTGTATCCTCGGTTGTAGCTCTGTTACTTCCAAAGCTGAACCACCCCATCATATTACCAACTATAACAAATACTATCAGTGCAACGATGACTGCCGCTGCTATTCCACCGATCATTACAGCCTTTTCAAGTTTTGGATCGGAATCATATTCATCGCCTTCATCATCGTCATCATAATTCTCTTCGTCATAGCCATCATAATCATCTTCTACTTTTTTTAGGCCGCCATGATGACTTGACTTTCTCTGAGGCTGATCCTCATAGTCATATGGATCTTCCTGATTAAGAAGCGCCTCTATCCTGCTTCTATCAGGTCTTACCTCTGAAGAGTCAGCTGCTCTTCCTGTACCCATTCCAGCTGCTGCGCCAGCACCTAACTGTGAGGTATCATAAGGCTTAGCTGCTGTACCATTTTTAATTTTCTCTAATTCCTCTGCAGTAAACTGCTGAGTTGGAACACCTGTCATAGTAGAAGGTGCCACTATAATATCTATATTAGGATTATCTTTTACACGATTAAGATCAGCTATAAGCGCTGCCGCTGTAAGATATCTTCTCTCAGGTTTTTTCTGAGCTGCCTTCATAATGATCTTCTCAAAACTTGGATAGATATCAGGATATAACTGTCTTGGTGGAATCATATCATTTTGAATATGCATAAGGGCTATTGCTACATTTGTATCGCCCTCAAATGGAACTCTTCCCGTTACCATTTCATACATTGTTATACCGAGAGAATATATATCACTTCTCTCGTCGCTATATCCACCTCTTGCCTGTTCAGGCGAAATATAATGAACCGAACCAATTCCGGTTGTTGACATTGTTGTTGAAGTAGCAGCCTTTGCTATACCAAAGTCTGTAACCTTAATATTTCCACTCTTAGATACAATAATATTCTGAGGTTTAATGTCTCGATGTATTACATGATGCTCATGTGCTGCCTCCAATCCAGATGCAATCTGAATAGAGAAGTCAATAGCCTGAGCCATGCTCAGACGACCATTTAGATTAATATATTCCTTTAAAGTGATGCCCTCTACGAGTTCCATTACTATAAAGTATCTTCCATCGTCTTCGCAAACATCATACACACTTACAATATTTGGATGTGTAAGTCCAGCTGATGACTGAGCCTCTGCTCTGAACTTTGAAACAAAATTCTGATCTGAGCTGTAGTCTGACTTAAGGACTTTAATGGCTACAAATCTCTTGAGCCTTTCGTCCTTAGCTCTATATACAGTGGACATACCACCAGTTCCAACGACATCTATTATCTCATATCTGTCGTCCGGTATTGTTCCCGGTTTTAACATATTCTACTCCATTTATCTATCTATATAGAAACTATTACAACGGAAATATTATCATTTCCTCCATAATAATTCGCTCTGCTAATTAATGAGGATACTGCTTCATCAAGATTCTGGTTATCCTGTACAATATCCTTTATCTCATCATCCTCAACCATATTTGAAAGGCCATCAGAACAGAGAAGCACTCTGTCACCTGCCTCAAGCTGAACCTCAAAGAAATCAGGTACAGCCTCATCTCTTGAGCCCATAGCTCTGGTTATGATATTTTTCTCCGGATGATTTCTTCCTTTATTCCTCTCAAGTTGTCCACTTCTTATAAGTTCTTCCACAAGAGAATGATCCATAGTTATCTGCTTAATATTATCATTTATAATATAAAGTCGGCTGTCACCAATGTTAGCAACATAAAGAACATTGCCCATTAATACAGCAACAACCATAGTCGTTCCCATTCCCATCTTATCTTTGTCTTTCTCCGACTCCTTGTAGAGCTCATTACTTGCATATACCAAAGCTCTCTTCAGAAGGGATATAGGACTCTTAACTGTAGACTTACGAATAAAGTCTATAACAACACTAATAGCATATCTGGAAGCAAAATCCCCTGCTGCATGTCCGCCCATTCCATCTGCAACAATATACAGATTAGGGAGCGGTCCAATAGGTGTATCACTTACAAATATGCTGTCCTGGTTATTACTTCTCTTTCTACCCTTGTCAGTCCTTCCAGTAGATATAAGACTCATAAACCATACTTCCTTCTTAATTGTCCACAGGCAGCGTCAATATTTCTGCCCATACCTCTCCTAATAGTAACATTTATTCGATTTTTTTCAAGTATTTTCTTAAAGTCAGCCACTCCAGCAGAACTGCTGGCCTTGAAAGAACGCTCATCCACAGGGTTTATAGGAATGAGATTCACATGGTATATTCCATGCTGATTTCCTCTGGAATTATGCGCCATAAGCAGTTCTCCCAGCATCTCAGCTTCCATCTTACTATCATTTATTCCGCTCATAAGACTATATTCAATGGTTATACGGCGTCCTGTCTTATTGAAATAATAATCCGTAGCCTCTAATGTTTCTTCGATTGTATATTGGTTAGCTATAGGCATTATGGTCTTCCTGAGCTCATCCGTTGGAGCATGAAGTGACAGTGCAAATGTCACAGGGAGCCCTTCATCCGCCAGTTTCTTTATATTAGGAACGATTCCACAAGAAGATACTGTAATATTCCTTACGCTAAGGTTATATCCTGCTTCGTCAGTAATTATCTTGATAAATCTAATGAGATTATCATAATTTTGAAATGGTTCTCCAGTTCCCATTACTACCACATTAGTTATCTCACCCACATCTTTTCTCTTCTCCTTATCATGAAAAAAGCTATTAGTTTTAGGTTCAGCACCCTTTTTATCTGATCCTTTCGGGGATGTAACTTCGGTATTGGAACTTTCAGTTAGAGCCATCTCTTTCTTCACAATATTCATAGCTTCATATACCTGTCCCAGCATCTCGCCTGCTGTCAGATTTCTGATACAGCCACCAATGGTTGACGCACAGAACTTACAGCCCATGGCGCATCCAGCCTGAGAAGATATACATATAGAATTACCATGTTCATATCTCATGAATACAGTTTCTATCATCTGACCATCTTCCATCTCAAAAAGGAACTTTCTGGTTCCATCTTCAGGATCCGTCTGATGAGTAACATATTTCACACCGGAAATATCCGCATCCAACTTTTCTCTTATATCCTTCGGAATATTATTCATATCCTGTGCAGAGGATACATGCTTCTTATGTAGCCATTCATAAATCTGCTTAGCTCTAAACTTTGGATAACCATTTTCCAGACAATATTCAGTTAATTCATTTATATAGAGGCTTCTTATATCCATTTTCTCTAATCTCTTATCTTAATTAATTATCTTTCTTAAATATTTAAAATCTGTTTATTATATTATCTCTTGCTTATTTCATACTTATCTCTTGATAATATCTCAAAAATCAGCACGACTTCATAATGCAGAAATAAAATCCATCACTTCCATCTATTCCCTGAAGAAATGTTTTCTCTTCGATTATCTCGAAGGACTGTTCCGTACTTTGGCATGAATCTAGGAACTTCCTAACCACATCCCCATTTTCAGCAGGATTGATGGTGCAGGTTGAGAAACAGATCCTGCCACCTTTCTTTACATACTGAGCAGCATTCTTTAAAATATCCAGTCCTTGCCGGGACAGTTCTTCCATTATCTCAGGACTCATATGATACTTGATATCATTTTTCCTGCCGATTATCCCCAGTCCAGAACAAGGCACATCCGAAATGACTATATCAAACCTTTCATCCTCTGGAAGGGAAATGATATCTCCATCCAACTCTGTAGCATCGCTCAACTGCAGATTGATTCCTGGCTGATATCTTTCTTCTAATGAATTTATATCATCTTCATCCGCAATAATTCTGACAGGAACACCTAGTCTCTCAGAATTCTCCTGGATTTTCTCCAGCTTTGACTCCGATATATCTCGAGAAACAATAGTTCCAATAGCCTTATCATCTGCGGATAGTTCATATGCAAGAAGAGATTTACCTCCTGGGGCTGCACACATATCCAGCACCTTATCTCCTGGCTTTATTCCAATATTTTCAACTGTATAAACAGAAGTTTCATCCTGAATCACAAAAGCCCCAGTTTTATATCCAGGAAGCCTTCTAACCGAATCATATCCACTGATTCTAAGACATCTGTCTGACAGAATTCCATCCTTCACCTTAATTCCACTTTGCTCAAAGCTTCTTCTCAGTTCCTCTTTATCTGTCTTTAACTGATTAATCCTTACCACTGTATCATGATCTCTATACTGGTCTTCCAGGATTTCTTTTGCTATTTCCTTGCCATAGGTATCCACAAGAAATTTACAAAGCCATTCTGGCGTCGAATATCTCACATCCATTTTACTGACCAGATAACTATCAAGTTTATTATCATCTTTAAGTCTGGATATATTTCTAAGGACTGCATTAACATATCCAGATAAGCCCTCAAACCCAAGTTCTTTTGTCAATTCGACCATCTCTGAAATAGCAGCTCTATCCGGAACAAAGTCCATATATTTTATCTGATAAATACCCATGCGGAGAATAATAACAATATTTATATTCTTACTTTTCTTATTTCCTGTTTTGGAACCACCATTTTTTTGCTTAGACATTTTCTCAATCAAAAAATCAAGAGATAATTTTCTTTCTATCACTCCCTCTACAAGCCTGGTGATAAACGCTCTATCTCTCTTATCAGAAAACTGCATAGTACGAAGAGCACTGTCCAACACCTCTCCCACATATGCATTTTCCGTTTCTATTCTTTTTAAAATGTCAAAACTTATTTTTCTTGTATCCATAATTTTTTTATTTATTCTTGTTTTATTATTCTTGTTTTAGATTCTATTTATTTTTCATATTTGACAGAAAAATTTATACTATCCTCTTTTCCTATAAAGGGATATCTTTCCCATAATTGTCCAGCCAATTTTTCAGGACTATTATTATCCTCGTTTTTACTTCATGCCCACTGTAACCGTATATCCATTTAGATATGCTACTGTATCCATCGGCTTCTTTCCCTCCGGTTGAAGCTTCTTAATCTTAAGTCCTTTATCCGCACATTTTATCACAAAATATTTCTTGGTGACTTCGCATACACTTCCCACAGGAACTGAATCATCTAAAACTTCAACAACCTCGGAATCAATTACCTTTAAGTTCTTACCATCTAATGTCATGGATACACATGGCCATGGATATAAACCTCTTACAAGCCTTTCTATTTCAGCTGCAGACTTGTTCCAGTCAACTGTACCCATAGCTTTATCCAGCTTACCACAGTAGCAGCTTTCTTCATCATTTTGAACAGTTCTCTTGGCTGTTCCAGCTTCCATATCAGCCATTACCTTTACCACTAAATCCGCTCCAATCTTTGAAAGTTCTGCAGTAAGGGTTTCTGTATTATGTAAACCTATCTCTATATCGGCCTGATCTATAATATCACCTGTATCCAGCCCTTTCGCCATATACATTATAGTGATTCCTGTCTTCTCATCACCATTTATAATACTGGTTTCTATAGGTGAAGCACCGCGATACTTTGGAAGAAGAGATGCATGAATATTGATGCATCCGTACTTTGGAATATTCAGAACATCCTCTGATAAAATCTGTCCATATGCCGCAACCACAATAATCTCTGGATTAAGCCCACGAAGTTCTTCTACCACAGATTCTTCTCTAAGCTTTTCCGGCTGAAAGACATTAAGCCCCAACTCTTCAGCTGCCACCTTAACATCAGAAGGAAGAAATTTCTTCCCTCTACCTTTCTGTCTATCAGGCTGAGTATAAACTCCTACCACCTCATGTCCTGCTTCACAAATTTTCTTAAGAGGTAAAACCGCAAAGTCCGGTGTACCCATATATACTACTCTCATATCATTCTCCTATTTTCTAATGTACTTCTTATTCTAAAATACTTTTCTTAATAATTCTTATCTTGATAATTCTTTCAAAAAAACGGGAGGCACTGTTACATCATTACCTCCCGCTCCTATTCTCTGCTTAACATATAAATTATGCGGCAACCCTATTACTCATCACCATCTTCATCATCATAATCATCGTCATCCGGCTGAATTGGTTCAACCTTATAAAGACCATCAATAGCTAAATCCTTATAAAGAATTCCATCCAAATGATCCGTCTCATGACAGATGGCTCTGGCTAATAGCCCTTCGCCCTCAACTGTAATCTCATTCATATCTCTATCAAGAGCCTTGCACACAACTCTCTCAGGTCTTGCAACCTCCCCCTGAAGTCCTGGAAGACTAAGGCATCCCTCTGGTCCAATCTGCTCACCCTCAGTTTCAATAATTTCAGGATTGATAAGAACTAATGGATTACCTTCATATGTATCAATAACCACGATTCTTCTAAGAATACCTACCTGAGGTGCAGCAAGACCAACACCATTGGCATCATACATTGTTTCAAACATATCATCTATAAGTTCATTAAGTCTGTCTGTCATCTTCTCTACAGGCTTACACTTCTTTCTTAATACTTCATCTCCATCTTCTCTGATTATTCTGATTGCCATTTTCTATCTCCCTTTTTTCTAAGATAAATCCTTACAACAAATGCATAGGATTAAAATCAAAATCTATTTCAATATCTTCTCGGTTTCCTGTTGCCATGCCAAATGTATCTTCAGCAACTTTAGAAACCTGAGTTAGTATATCATATTTTTCAGCTTTTATGTATATAACTCTTCTATAAACATTTTTAATTCTATAAATATATGCTTCAGCCGGTCCTATACAGTCCACCTGTTTTAGATCATAATTCTTCCCTAGAAAATCTCTTATATCTGCTGCAACTTCCGTAGATACATTTGTCACAAAAGCATTATCCTCTGAACTTATGCATATTCCCAGCAACTGATAAACCGGAGGGAAATGAAGCAGCTTCCGGTAGGACATCTCATATTCATAGAATGACTTATAGTCCTGCTTAGCCGCATTTGTTATAGCATAATGCTCCGTCTGATATGTCTGAATCACCACATTTCCAGGTAATTCATCACGGCCTGCTCTTCCTGCAGCCTGTGTTAATAGATCAAATGTTCTTTCTGATGACTCATAATCCGTATCAAAAAGACTAAGGTCTGCAAGTATATTTCCCACCACTGTAACCTTTGGAAAATCATGCCCCTTAACTATCATCTGAGTTCCAATAAGACAGTCCGCCTTACCTTCCCTAAACTTCTTTATGATAGCTCCATGACTACCTTTTCTAGTGGTGGTATCCTTATCCATACGAAGGGTCTTCACCTTTGGAAACAGTTTATTGATTTCCTTTTCCACTGTCTCCGTACCAACTCCATAACCACCTATACGCTTGGAATTACATTTAGGACATACTCTTGGAAATGGCATCTCAAAGCCACAGTAATGGCACATAAGTCTTGTCTCTCCATGCTGTGCCAAGGAAACATCGCAGTTAGGACATTTGATTACCTCACCACAATCACGACAGGATACAAATGTTTTAAAACCTCTTCTATTTATGAAGAGCATAGTCTGTTCTTTTCTATCAAAAGCTTCGCTAAGCCTATTATAAAGCGCCTGGGAAATGATACTCATATTTCCGAGTTTCAACTCCTCACGCATATCTACTATTTCCACTTCTGGAAGGGTTGATCCCTTAACTCTTTCTGTAAGACTGTAGAGTTTATATTCCCCTTTCTCAGCCTTATAGTAACTTCCAATACTTGGAGTTGCTGTTCCAAGAACAACCTTGGCGCCTTCTATCCTGGCTCTTTCTATAGCCACTTCCCTTGCATGATATTTGGGAGTCTTCTCACTTTTATATGCTGTATCATGCTCCTCATCTATAATAATGAGTCCAAGATTTTGAAATGGTGCAAAGAGAGCCGATCTAGGCCCTATCATTATATGAGTTTCACCATTCTGAGCTTTCATGAATTCTCTATACTTCTCGCCCTTACTAAGCTGAGAATTCAGAATACATATACTGTCCTGGAAGTAGCTACTGAATCTGGCTACGGTTTGGTAAGTTAGTGCAATCTCTGGAACAAGGACAATAACATCCTGTCCACGGTTTATTACCTCCTCAGCCATTTTTATATAGACTTCTGTCTTTCCACTTCCTGTAACTCCATGAAGGAGGTAAGTATTAGGACCAGAAAGATTATCTGTATAATCTTTTATAAAATCGTCTACTATTTCCTGTTGCTGTTTTTCCAGCTTATCTATAGGCTGAAATTCCGGAATACTCTCTTTAATATCCACTCCAGCCTTTCGCTCTCTGACTTTTTCCTTTACAGGCATTACAGTCATTAGCGCACTAATCATGGTACAGCCATACTGCTCCTTCATCCAGGCAGCCAGCTGAATCAATTTACTTTCAATTGAAATAGAATTGGAGGAAACTTCATCTATTTCCTTTATCTTATTAATATCATAGTTTGGCTCATCTGCCAGACCAATAACATAACCGGTACGGATTTTATTTCCCTGTCCAAATGGAACCTTAACCACCGAACCTAACTTAACTTCATTTACCAATCCTTCCGGTATTCTATATCTAAAGGTTTTATCTACATTACTCTGTGAAATATCGATTATTATATCCGCATATTTCTGCGACATCCTCTTCCTCCAAAATCTCTCTTATCAAATCACGCTCATCCATATGATGTTTCTGGCCGTGAATCTCCTGATAATCCTCATGGCCCTTTCCCGCAAGGATTATGACATCTCCTTCTTTTGCATTCATTATTGCAAAACGGATTGCTTCCTTACGATCAATAATATCTACATAAGCTCCACCAGTCTTATCTATACCCACCTTAATGTCATCCATAATCGCCTGTGGATCCTCATCTCGTGGATTATCACTGGTGATAATTGTAAAATCAGAATACTTTCCAGATGCTTCACCCATCTCATATCTTCTGGACTTGGCTCTATTACCTCCGCATCCAAAAAGTGAAATCAATCTCTTAGGTTCATATTCTCTTATAGCCTTAAGAAGAGACTCAAGAGCCATTCCATTATGAGCATAATCAATCATAAGAGTAAATGCATCAGATATATTTATCATCTCCACGCGTCCTCTTACCTTGATTATCTCAAGAATTCTCTTTATCTCATCAAAGCTAACTCCCATGCAGTCTGCCACAACTATAGCTGCAAGAGAATTATAAATACTGAAATCTCCCGGAAGTGCCACACGAACATGTCCTTCAAGAGTTCCATCTATATCATATTCAATTCCAAGAATACCATTTTCTCTATATAATTTATGACCTCTGGCTATATAGTCAGCGTCTTCATTCTTTCCATATGTAATTGGTGCCGCTGTACTTCCATCCATCATATATTCTGTTTCAGGATCATCCAGGTTATAGATTGCTGTGCTACAGAGGGAGAATAACTTTTTCTTACACTCCTTGTAGTTTTCATAGCTGTCATGCTCATTTGGACCAATATGATCCGGTGACATATTGGTAAAGATACCAAAGTCAAATTCTATACCTGCTACTCTATCTAGCATAAGTCCCTGAGATGAAACTTCCATAACCACAGCTTCACAATCATTATTTACCATATCCCTAAATTTCTTCTGTATGGTAATTGAATCCGGAGTTGTATTAATTGCAGGAATCTTCACCTTTCCATCATCTATCTCTATAGTTCCAATCAGTCCAGTCTTAATACCGGCAAGTTCCAACATCTCCTTAACCATGTATGTTGTGGTGGTCTTGCCTTTGGTTCCTGTTATACCAATAACTCTAAGTTCATCTGATGGATTACCATAGTAGTTTGAACTGATAACACCCATAGCATATCTAATATTCTCAACTTCTATTATAGCTATGGTATTCTCATCACCCTTTTCAAATTTTCCATTTACAAGAATATCATTTTCAAGAATTCCAGTTAGTGTTTTCTCCGCTTTTTCTGTAACGATAGCAGCCGCGCCACTTCTGATTACATCAGGAATAAACTTCGCTCCATCCACCTTTGCTCCAGGTACTGCAAAGTAAAGACTTCCCTCCACTACCTTTCTTGAATCCTGAGTTATGTCAACTACATCCTTATTCAGATCACCGCAGATAATCTCCACAGTAAGTCCTTCTACCATGTCCTTTAAAAGCATCTTTTCACCGTCTCCTTTTATAGAAAAAGTGCCAATGAGAAATTCTAAATCCCATTGACACATTAACTTCTCTGAAATATTTTTTGAGTTATTCTTCTGAATTATTATTTTAATTAATTATCTAAATAATTATTTTAATTATTCTTCTGAACCACCCTTTATCTTAACCTTACCTTCATAAAGCTCTTCAACAGCTATTGAAAGTGGCTTCTTTCCTTCTACATCATCAATTAATGGCTCTGCTCCAGCAATCAGCTGTCTAGCTCTCTTAGCAGTAGCAATAACGATTGAATAACGGCTCTGTACAATTGGCTCTTCTCCTGGTTCGATGTCTTCATTAACAACGTCCATAAGATCCTTATAAGATGGATGTATCATTCTAATTCCCTCCTGGATATTCGCTAG
>CAMNGU010000040.1 GCA_946538525.1 uncultured Lachnospiraceae bacterium | reverse complement strand
GAAAGCCCAGAATAGATTCTCATGAATATTTCTGATGGTTGCTCTACTCATTCTGATAGCTGCCGCCACATCTCTTATACTGCTCTTCACAAGCACTATATCCGCAGCATCAACTGCCACATCAGTTCCGGCCCCAATAGCTAGTCCTGAATCTGCTCTGGTAAGTGCCACAGCATCATTGATTCCGTCTCCCACCATAGCCACCTTGAGAGATTTCGAATGTTCTTTCTTGCTGGATTTATCATGAGAGCCTTTATCGGTTAACATAATTTCCTGCAAACTTCTTATAATCTTCTCTTTTTCGTCAGGCATAACCTCGGCAATAACTTCATTTACGCCAACTTCCTCTGCTATTACCTTTGCTGTGTTATGGTTGTCCCCAGTTATCATAATACTGTATATACCCATATTGCTCAGTTCTTGAATAGCCTGTTTACTGTCTTCCTTTATCTGATCTGCCACAGCTATGATTCCCAGGAATCTATCACCTACCATGAAGAATAAAGGAGTCTTCCCACTGTTGGTAAGCTCATTTGCCTGTCTGGATAAATCCTTGATTGAATCAATAATAGATTCATTGATAGATTCCTCAACGGAATCCTTAATGCTGGACTTCTGTTCCAATCCTCTAGAATCTTTATGCTTTTCAATGTCGACATTTTTTTCTTTATTAAGTTCCAGCTGTTCCTTTATATACTTGTAGCTTCCACCTTGAACAACTGTTCCTTTAGCTATCTCTACTCCTGAGATATTATAATCTTCAGCAGCTTCTGCTTTGACTCCAGCACCTGAAAGCGTCTCGAAGTTGGTTAACATAACTCCAGAACTATTATTCTTCTCGGCACACCTTACCACCGCTCCCGCAAGAGGATGTTCGGACATTTTTTCAAGAGAATACGCCAGTGTTATAAGCCCTTCACTGCTAACCCCCTCAGCAGGAATCACATTTGTCACTCCTGGTTCGCCTTTTGTGATGGTACCAGTTTTATCCATCACAACGACACCAACTCTTCCAATTGTCTCCATGGCTTCGGCAGTCTTATATAGGATTCCGTTCCTGGCTCCCATACCATTTCCAACCATTATGGCTACAGGAGTGGCAAGTCCCAGAGCACATGGACAGCTGATTACCAATACAGAGATAGCCCTGGCAATGCCAAATGCTACACTCTCTCCTGCAATCATCCAGCCTATAAAAGTAAGCACTGCAAGCCCCATAACTACTGGGACAAATATAGCCGAAACTTTGTCTGCTATTCTGGCCAGTGGCGCCTTGGTTGCGGCGGCATCTCCCACCATTTGGATTATCTGCGAAAGTGTAGTATCTTCACCAACTCTTGTGGCACTACATTTTAAGAAACCATTTGAGATGATTGTTCCTGCTGATACTGTGTCGCCTTCTTCCTTATCAACAGGAATACTCTCTCCTGTAAGTGCTGATTCATCTATGGCAGCGTTTCCTTCTATAATAACTCCGTCCACCGGAACTCTGTCACCTGTACGGAGGATGTAGGTATCGCCTACCTTGACTTCCTCTATATCTACTTCAACTTCCTCAGCATTTCTAAAAACAGTTGCCTTCTTAGGAGCCAGCTTCATAAGACTCTTCAGTGCATCTGTGGTCCTGCCCTTGGACTTTGCTTCTAAGAGTTTCCCTACTGTAATCAGTGTAGGAATCATGGCCGCTGATTCGAAATATAAATTCATGGCATATTTCATCACCGTATCCATATCTCCACTTGATGAAGCCTTTACCATGATGATTAGCTCCACAAGACTATATCCAAAGGATGCGGTACTTCCTAATGCCACCAGCGTATCCATATTCGGCGCTCCACTAAAAAGAGATCTGAAGCCGCTGATAAAGAACTTTTTATTTATCACCATTACTACTATTGCTAGTATCATTTCAACTACTGCTATAGTCACATGATTTTCCAAAAATCCTGGAATCGGCCAGCCCCACATCATATGTCCCATGGATAGATACATTAGAAAGATAAGTATTATGATAGAACTTATTAGCCTTTTTGCTAATACTGGAGATTCCCTATCTTCCAGCTGAAGATCCTCCATGATTTCAGCTCCATATCCAGCCTTTTCAACCGCTTCAATTATAGCTTTATCACTGGCAGAACCCTCTATGCCCATGGAATTAGTAAGAAGACTTACGGAACAGGAGGACACCCCCTCCACTCCAGAAACAGCCTTCTCAACTCTCGCCTGACAAGCAGCGCAACTCATACCAGTTACTTTATATTTCTTCATACTCTAAACCTCATTAGTTAGATGCGTCTAATATACTATAATCTACTCCAAGTGTCAAAGAATTGTGCAAATGGGGACAGGTCCAAATTGCACAAAAAGTGCAATTTGGACCTGTCCCCATCTACACATACTAGATTTATACCATAACATTCAGCACAGTTCTGAGTACTCGCATCTCAATATGCTTCTCGTCTCCCAGGTATTCGCCATCTGCGTGAAGTACCATTGGACGATCTGCGTCGAATACCAGATATTCAACATCCTGAAGCAGGAAGCCTTTCTTTCCTACATGTTTTTCCTTCATAAGTACAGGGAGCATCAGGAAGGTTCTCCACTTTGGAATACCATTTACTGCACATATGGAAAGCATTCCATCATCCGACTTAGCTGTAGGATTCATTGGAACTCCACCACCCTCTGCAGGGAAATTCATTGCAGCCAGGAAGATAAGATCCTTGAAGCTAAGTGACTGCTCTCCACCTTCTTCATCTCTAAGTTTCATCCATACTTTAACCTTATATGTCTCCATACTGAAAAGAGTACTTATAGTAAGGAGGATATATGCAAAATGTCCCACCTTTACTCTATTTAGTGCATTTTTAGTTTTTGAATTCAGCATCTTCTTACATACGATCGCGTCCAGTCCAATTCCTGAACTGATACCGAATATTCTCTTATATCCATTTTCAGTTGTTACTTCACCAAGGTCGATATTCACACCTCTAGTGGATGAGAGAATTTTCTCAAGAGCCTCATCAGTATTCTTTGGAATACCCATACCTCTTGCAAAATCATTTCCTGAACCTGTTGGTATTACTCCAAATCGGATTCTATCAAAATCTGTTATTCCATTTAGAACCTCGTTGATAGTTCCATCACCACCAACAACCACCAGACGAATATCATCTTCATCTAGTTCTGAAATTCTCTTAGCCAACTCCGACGCATGTCCGCCGTACTTTGTCACATATGCTTTATATTCTATATTCTTCTGCTTTAACAGAAAATGTACCCTGTCCCAAGTCTTTTTAGCTTTACCGCTTCCCCCTGTGTAATTAACTATAAAATAATACATTTTCCTACCCCTCAATCTAACAAAATAATAGGAAATCTATATCAATGATCCCCTCATCGATATAGAAAATCCTATATAATATTTTAATCCATAGTTAATTTTTTGACAATACCAGCCAGCCTATAAATCTGTTAAAATCTTGTTACCTGTTTCACCCTCTATAACCATTCACGAAACTATACTTTTCTTTTTTAGTGAAATATACGGTCCTATTTTAAGATAGTGTTAAGTTTACATTTCCTTCCTTATATCGTATAATCATTGGTGTTTGACCTAATGTTTTGGGAATATTTATTGGGAATAAAAAAATCATTCATTTTATTTATTCTTAAAACATTAACAACATTTTCTATTAAATTTATATTCTATTATATTCTAGTGGAGGTGTAAAAATGTTAGACAGAGCTTATTTAAAAGCCAAAGGAAAAAACGCTTTCCAACGCAACTACTGGATGTGCGTTCTTGTGGCCTTTATTCTTGCTTGGTGTATCGGAAGCTCAGGTGGTTCATCTGTAGGTAGTATGCGTAACAGTTTTAATAACTCGAATAACAATGGTTATACTTCAGGCGATGATTATTCCGATATATTTGATGATGACGACTTTGATTTTCTCGATGATTTAGAGGACGAAGATCATGGAGATATAGGCGAAGATTTTTCTAACGAATTTTGGGCAATATTTGGACCTGTAATGATAGTAATCTTTGTAGTTGTATTTGTTCTTTCTCTTGCATTAATGTATTTTGTCAAGAGACCTCTTTCCATCGGATGTCGGCGGTACTTTGTTGTGAATACCTTTGAGCAGCCAAAATTTGGTGAGGTAGGATTTGGTTTTAGAAAAGGACAATATATGGATATCGTAAAGGCAACCTTTATGAAAGACCTTTTCATTGCTCTTTGGTCAATCCCAACTTATGTATGTTTTATTATTGGTATAGTAGGTTTAGTTATGAATATTCCTAACAACGATATAGGGACAGGTCTTGCTATATTCTTTACTTTCTACATTATCGGTTTAGGACTTCTTGCTTTTCCAATTTACAAGTCATATCAGTACTATCTGGTTGATTTTATCCTTTCTGAAGATCCACACATTGGATATAAGGCAGCTATTGACCAAAGCAAAATGATGATGGACGGATATAAATGGGCAACATTTGTATTCCAGTTATCTTTCATCGGATGGCATTTATTAAATATATTTACATGTGGACTACTCGGAATTTTCTGGACAACCCCATATGTATACTCATCAGAAGCTGAGCTTTTCCTTGAGATAAGAAAGAATCATTTCGGACCAAATGTTCAGCCTTACTATGTTCCTGCATTCCCTAGTGGTCCTAGTTATGGTGCTCCTGCAGGTGGATACGGTGGATATAATAGTGGCATGACACAGAATTACGGTGCTCCACAGCAGTATGTTCCTGGACAGTATGGTTCAGCAAATGATGATCCTTATGCACAGCCAGGAAGACCTATGATGCCTACTAATACACCAGTGCAGACTGAAGCTCCTGCTCAGCTAGAAAGAAAGATTCAAATGCCATCAAGCGCTAACAATAATACACAGACCGGTGGCGCTGTTAATCTGGAGAAGCCTAATACTAACTCTGATCCTTACGCTGATCCATATGCTAATCAGGCTGGACAGACTGGCGGCAGTACACTGAACTTTGATCCTTACTCTGACCCATATGCTGATCCATATGCTAATCAGGGGGGACAGACTGGTTCAGACTACTACTCTCCTGATCAGGGATTAAATAACGATCCATTTAATGGTAATAACAATGATCCATATGGTGGTTAATTGTTAATATGTATCGCAAGATACAAAACACCTTATAAAATCAAAATGTCACGATTTCGATACTTGATTGTATCTGAATCGTGACATTTTATTTTATAGATTATTCTAAAGCTTAAAAATATCTTTTTATAGCTTATTCCAATAACTACTTTGTTCCGAATATTCTATCTCCGGCATCTCCAAGTCCTGGACATATATATGCATTTTCATTTAAGCATCTATCTACATTTCCAACATAGATTTCGATATCAGGATGAGCCTCAGCTAGTCTCTTAATACCTTCAGGCGCTGCGATAATGCAAAGGAACTTTATATTCTTTCCACCACTCTTCTTTATATAATCAACTGCTGCTACTGCAGAACCACCTGTTGCAAGCATTGGATCAAGTACTGCAATAAGTCTCTGATCTATAGGATCTGGAAGCTTACAGTAATACTCATGCGGCTCATGTGTTTCTGGATCTCTATAAAGACCAACATGTCCAACCTTTGCTGTAGGAACAAGAGCTGTGATTCCATTTACCATTCCCAGTCCGGCACGGAGGATTGGAACAATTGCCAGCTTCTTTCCATCTATCATTGGAGACATACATGTTTCAATTGGAGTTTCTACTTCAACATCCTTGAGAGGAAGGTTTCTAAATGCTTCAAATGCCTCGAGCATTGCAATCTCCTCAACTAATTTACGAAACTCATTTGTACCTGTGTTTTTGTCTCTCAGAAGTGATATCTTGTGCTTAATAAGCGGATGATCCATCACTTCAACATTTGGGTAATCCTTGTACATAATCATCTCCTATCCGACCACCAGTATAATGTTTTTAATTTTTTTTATTTTTCGCTAATTAAATGCACCATACAAAGGTCTATTAAAATATAATAAATACTTCTAACTTGAGACTGCATTTTCATGCCCCTCATGTTTAAGAATATCGCAAATGATACTCACATACAATACCATTTTTATCTTTTTTTATTCTAATTTACTGCCATATTTTTATGCCCAAATTTTTGATTATATATAATCCATTTTTATAAGATATTCTAAGTCCAAAAACCTGTTAGATTTCTTTGATTATATCTCCTCTGCTTCCATGAAGTAGAGCCTGGCACTGAAGTCTGTAAAAACCCTTGTCTTATCATTAAAACCTGTTGCTGCATAAGCTGGCGACAACTTAACTCCAGCATTCATTATAGCACTTCCAAACATTTTCAGATCTTCCTTTTCTCCACTCAGTTTGTAGTGTTTTGATATTATATGCTGAGTTGCTGATCCAGGCTTAATATGTATCGGTGAAACCATATTCACAAGATCACCAAACTCTTTAATATTTACTTTTATCTCTCGATTGAAGAAGTGATAGTATTTATCCTCATCTAGTCCTCTGCCCCGGAAATATTGATAAGCCATATTTGGAACTGCAGTCTTCTGAAGGATCATACCCACAGCAGTTTTCTTATCAGGTGATACCACTGTCCATTCTGTCACATTATTATCTGTCTGGGTTAAAACACTGCCAGACACTGAATAACCTGCACCACTTACCCCAGAGCCTAATCCTGGATAGCTGGTGGCACCTGCAAATGTGCGTCCTCGATATAGCTGTCCATACTGAAAAATCATGCGGTACTTCTTATATATTTTTATCTGTTCTTTAATCTGGGACAGTTCATCCGGACTCATATCACAAAGATTACATTCATATCCCAGACTTCCAAATGCAGCCACAGCAAATCTAGATTCTAACGGATTAACCCTAAGTGTCTGATGATTTGTTTTTCCTGACACATGAGCTCCCCAACAGCTCTGTGGATATCCATAGCTATAGCCTGTCTGAATCTCCGTTCTGGCAAGAGCATCCGTATTATCACTTCCCCATATCTGAGGAAAATACGAAAGCATTCCCAAATCAAAACGATTTCCTCCTGAAGCGCACCCTTCAAATAATATATTCGGATATGCATTCATCAATTCCTTTAAACATCTATATAGTCCCACAACATAACGATGGGCCACTTCCCCCTGCTTATCCGCAAAGTAGGAAGAATAAATATCTGTAAAGGTTCTGTTCATGTCCCATTTAATATATTCAATATTTCCAGAACGGAATACCTTAGTCATGGACTGAATAATATAATCCTGAACTTCCGTACGGCCAAGATCAAGCACACGCTGATTTCTTCCTTCGCTATGTGGTCTGCCCGGAATTTGAAGAGCCCAATCAGGATGCTGTTTATAGAGCTTAGAGTTAACGCTAACCATCTCCGGCTCAACCCATAATCCAAATGACATTCCCAGTTCATTCACCTGATCCGCCAATCCCTTTACTCCATTTGGAAGTTTCTTTGGATTAGGGGTCCAATCACCCAGAGAGCTGGTATCATCATTTCTCTCACCAAACCAGCCATCATCCATAACAAATAGTTCGATTCCCACATCCCGTCCGGCTTTTGCAAGTCTTAGCAGTTTCTTCTCATTTATATCAAAGTATGAAGCTTCCCAGCTATTTAACAGAATTGGTCGTTTCTTCTTCGCCCACTCTCCTCTAACAATATGGTTCCGAACAAAGTTATGTAAACTACAACTCATTCCATTGAAGCCCCTATCCGAGAAGCACATTATAGCTTCCGGAGCCTCAAACTCCGCTCCTGCATCCAGCTTCCAGCTGAAACCTCTTGGATTAATCCCCCAAAGAATTCTTGTCTTCCCAAACTCATTTACCTCTGCTATCTCGGCATGATTTCCACTGTAAATAAGATTAAAACCATAGACTATTCCTGAGTCTTCTGTTGTAGCTGGTGTAGATAGCATGAAAAATGGATTCGCATTACTGGAGGAAGTTCCCGTATAGCTTGAGTTAATATGTTTTCCCGAAATAAGCGGTACATCCTTGCGGGACATTTCCCTCGCCCAGGCCCCATTAAAGGTTGACATAATGTATCCAGATTCCGGCATATCCAACTGTGCTGACATCAGCTGCCCGATGGTAACGGCTGCTTCTCCAGCATTAACCAACCTGGAGGTTCTTGCTATAATATCCTCCTCTTCATATACATAGTAGTCCAGAAAAAGGCTGAGGTTATTATATTTATCATACAGTTCAACCTGCAGATGGTTACTCTCCCCGGATAGTCCATAGGAGGAAGGAAGCGTTTTCATTTCCCCTTTTTTACCATCTACCATAGAGGATTTATAGATAAAATCCGAAGTCCTGCTTCCATCTGAATTCTCTATTATAGCAAAAGGTTCCCGATTATCACCTTTTCCTTCAAATGATGCCTCAAGACAAAGGTTATTCAGTGTAAGATATGGGTAATCTGATGTATATGCATTGTTATTACCTGCAATAAATTCCTGTCTTTCAAACAAGCCATCTAGGCTGTCTGTTACTCGAATCTTCTTTCCATAGTAAAGATGCTCCAGATGTCCTGTCTCATTTACACGGAATAAGTAGGTAGTCTTTTTGGTATTAAGTATATAATATTTCTTTCCCTCAATGATCATAGTAACCCCTCTCTTAGTTTGCTAACTAAGCCTAATCATTAACCTCTGAATTTAAACTCTGGATTTAAACCTGGATTTAAACCCTGGATTTAACCTCTGGATTTCAGCTCTTCAGTAATTTCATTCATCTTCTCTTCCGTAAGTATAAATTTCTTTTTGAACAGGAAGATTGCAATAAATAGTCCTATGATTGGAATGATGGTCATAGTCATTCTAAGTCCCAGTTTAGAACTGGCTGCCACATCTTTGGCAAAGTCATAAGCCTGCTCAACCTCGTCACCAGACTCAGCCTTAAGGTTATTAAGTGAAAGACAGATTGCTGCTATAAGTGCCGCCACACCTGAAGCCAGCTTTACCACGAAGGTCTGCATGGAGAATATAACCGACTCATCTCTTCTATGATTTTTCAGGTCACCATAATCTACAGTATTTGCAAGGAATACTGTGGTAAGAACCTGAAGTACGCCATTTGCTGCGAAGATGAAAAATCCTGGTATGAAAAGAATAAATACATTAGACATATTTATAAATGCGATGGCAAAAAGTACTCCATATCCAATAATCGCGCTTGCCAGGCAGATATAAAATATCTTCACATTTGTTGCAAACTTTCTAAGTAATGGATAGAAAATCATCATGGAAAGAATCTGAATAGCTCCACCAAACATATTAAAGAATGTGTAGCTTCCCTTCCAGCCTTCACCACCGAAATCATATTTGAAGAAATAGATTACAAGGTTTGATGTGATATAAATTGATGTATTGATAAGTACTATGGCAATAACGATTGTCATTGCCTGATCATTGGTTATAAGAGCCTTGAACATCTGTTTTACCGATGGAGACTCCATATCCACTGTGGCCTGCTCTTTGATATTGATACAAGTAATGGTAATAAATATGATAAAAAGAACAGCTACTAGCAGAGCGAACCATTTAAAACCAGCTATCTCCACCTGTTTAGCTGAAGCATCTGCTCCAGCAATTCCCTTACCGATTGCATTTACGATCATTACCGTAAAGATCGTTACAAGGGCTGATCCCACACCTGCGCAGGAACGGGCAAGAGTTGTAAGCCCCTCTCTCTCCTTACCGGATTTTGTAAACGCAGGAATCATTGACCAGTATGGAATATCCATCATGGTATAAGTTACCCCCCAGAGAATGTAAGTAATAGCTGCGTATGCAACCAGTCCCTTTCCATCCATTGAAGGTGGTGCAGCAAACATGAGGAAAAGTATAACTGCATTGGTAAGTGTACCTATCATGAGCCAAGGTCTGAACTTGCCCCACTTAGTTTTTGTCTTTGCTACTATGATACCCATAATAGGATCGTTAAATGCATCAAATATTCTTGCTGCCATCAGGATAATCCCCATAGCAATAGCATTTACCCCCAGTACATCCTGAAAATAGTACAGCACATAACTAGCTGAAAGCATGTAAACCATATCTTTTCCTATTGCTCCAAGACCATAGGAAATTTTCTCTTTTATACCTAGCTCCATATTGAATCCTCCTTAAGATTTAAGACTGTTCTCTAATAACCTTTAACCTTTTCCGGAAAATATAAATTTTTAATCTAAATAATTATATTTACTTTATCTTAAATTCTACTATCTTTGACTCTCCCTGTTGTGGAGTGATGATCAGCTTTGCGTCCCCCTTCTTGCCTGTTGTTCTAACATAAGTACCACTCATTCCCCCCTGAAGTGATATGATACTTGGGCCTATTATCTCAATAGGTCCTATTGTCGAAAGACACAGTGGATCATTTGAAAATGGAAGCACGTTTCCGTTCTCGTCTTTATCAAGGATACGAACTGCTGCCACATCATAGCTTGTATCTTCAACTAGTTCATTATGATCAACTGTTACAGACAGATGCCTCTTTGTCATAGGAGCAATGGTCAGTTCCTTTACCATCTTTCCATCTTTAAATGCCTCAAACTTATAGACTGTAGACTCACTTCCCCAATCGCCTACATACTTATTGAAATAAGCAACCGCGTCAGTAAGGCTCATTCTATACTTCACACTGACATATCCAGCCTTCGCCATCATAAGCTTTGACATTCCATAGAGTCCAACCCTTGCAACTTCATTTAGAAGTGTCTTCAGGTCCTCTGCTTTCTTTGGTGACATCTGAGGTTCTCCTTCAAGAATTGCATCTCCGATATAATCAGTTACCTTGATCGGACCGTGGAGAAGATTTCTATAGGAAGAATCCGCCTGTGTGTACTCCTTCAGCAAACGGCCATTTTTATACATCTTTACACTATCAGCATTGGTGAGAATATAAACCTCCCCGCGATTACTTCCTGGATGCTCACCTATATCCATACTGGAGCTAACTTCAAGCACTGGCGTCTTGTCCTGCTGAATGCTATAAACTGCAGCTGCCAGCTTTGGATTTCGGAACATATCCATAACACCGTGGTAACAGATTCTATCTCCACTTCCGAAGTCCTTATGTGTATTGTAATCAAACATGCACCAGCCAAATGAACCTGCTATATCTGACTGATTGGCAACCTCATCGATAACATTTGCATGACGAAGCATGTGCTCCATTCTGTGCTCTTCCCAGTCGAAGGTTTTTGTTGGATACATATGTCCGTTATACTCGCTGACAAGATAAGGTTTATCGATATTGGATGTAACATCAGCCTTTTTATCAACACCCTTATTCTCCCCTGTATGTGAGAAATCATTATAGGTATAAACATCCTCCAGAAGACTTCCCTTCTTGTAGCAGCGAACCCCGCCGGTCTGACGACTTGGATCCAATTCATGGCAAAGAGCATTTGTTCTCTTATAGAATTCATCGTCATCCACAGACTCATTTATTCTCACGCCCCAGAGCATTATGGATGGATGATTACGGTACTGTGTTACCATCTCACGCACATTTTGAACTGCCTGATCTTTCCAATCTGCATCACCGATATGCTGCCAACCTGGAATCTCTGTAAATACCAAAAGTCCTATCTCATCGCATTTATCGATAAAGTACTGAGACTGTGGATAATGGGATGTACGAACCGCATTTAATCCCAGCTCATACTTCAGGATATTAGCATCATTTTCCTGCATAGACTTTGGCATGGCATAGCCCACATATGGGAAGCTTTGATGACGATTAAGTCCTCTGATTTTTACCTTGTGACCATTGAGGAAAAATCCACTAACCTTAAACTGAGCTCTGCGGAAACCAATCTTTACGCATTTTTCATCCAGGACTTCTCCTGTGGCTTTCTCGATAAGTTCAGTCTTTACTTCATATCTGGCAGGATTATTGATATCCCACAATTCAACATCACCTGTCTTAGCCGGAAGATCGTATATGATACCTTCATCATTTCCCAAATCTTTCTTAAGTATCTCTCTAAACTCATCTCCACATGGACGAATATACTGTCTAACTGCAAGTCCCTGTGTGGAGCCAGCTAGTTTAATCTGAGAAATGATCTGAGAAGAAGCAACTCTTTCGACACCATTTTTCTCATACTTATCTGCCAGCTTAGTTATAATATAAACATCTTCAATATGCTGTTTTTCCTTAACATCTATATAAACATCTCTATATATTCCACCGTAAGTCAGATAGTCGATTACAAAACCAAATGGAGGTATATTCAGAGATTCTCTGCTGTCGCAGCGAACCACAATAGTATTATCTTCACCAAATTTCAGATTAGATGATATATCAACTGAAAATGCGGTATAACCAGTATGATGCTCCGCCACCTGAGCTCCATTTATATATACAGTGGCATCGTGAGCAACTCCATCAAAAGTAAGTATTACCGCTTTCCCTTCCCATTCTTTTGGAGCATTCAGAATTCTATAGTAGCCACTGAGCATTTGATAATCTCTCTCATCTAAGTAGTGATATGGCAGCTCCTTAACTGTATGTGGAATGCGGACATCTACCATCTCACTGTCCACAAAATCTTTCTCCAGCATAGCCTCTGAATATTTTTCACTAAACTTCCAACCATCATTTAAATATATTCTCTTCTCCATACTATCCTTAATAACCTCCTCTATCTAATTGCTAAATCAAAATACCATCCACAAGTATTTCCACCACGGCCTCAAGTCCTTCCTGGTAACTAATCTTATTTTCAATCAGCACATCCCTCATGAAGAACTGTTCCAGGGAAGCCTCCAGCATCATCTTAAGTATCGGAATCCGGATTGGTTTTATGGTCCCTTCATCAATTCCCTTCTGAATCAGATCTATGGTTAGCTCCCAGCCATTCTCAAGCCTCTCTTCAACCTTCGAATATACCTTAGGATAATTATCCTTCAAAATATAAAGCTGTCTTAGATCAAGTTCCTTATAGCTTCCTGGAAGAACACCTAATATCTTTCTAACTTTTTCAACAGTACTTAGGGAAGCATCCTTATATATACGAAATTCTTCTTCCTTTATTCCATCGAAAAGATAATCCACTAATTCCAGAAACATTTCCTCTTTGTTCTTAAAAACTGTGTATATAGTTTTCTTACTTATCCCAAGGTTATGAGCAATATCATCCATGGTAAATTTCATACCCTTGTAGTTAAAAACCTGAAGTGTACCTTCAAGTATCTGTTCTCTTAATTCCATACTTTTTTCCTTTTCTTAATAGTGCTATACCAGCCACAATCAGAAACCATTTTTTATATATCAGTTTCCTTAAATATAACATCTTTAGTATATAAAATCAAGAAACTAATAATTATTTTTTAGTTTCCAGTTTCCATTTTTTTATAAACTCGCATTTATTGTTAAACATATCGCAATTATTGAAAAGATGACTTTAGAAATAAACTTTATGCTGCTGTTTAACAGAAGTCATCCAGATTCACCAAATACACCTTGGGGGTCAGTATTGGTCTTGCTGAAATCAAGTCCTACCGTACAATTCTCGAAGGCATGAAAGAAGCAGATAAAGATATGTATCGTGAAAAAAACTGCATCATAATACAGACTAAATGAGGCAGTTTAATCCTGTAAAGCCGCGGCATATTTTTTCTAAATCCATACATATATTTAAAAACCGGATTAAATACATAATCCGGTTTTTGCTTTTCTTAATTATTCAGTTGTCATTACTCGAACCCCAAAAATTAAAGAGTATATTCTGGTAATTAAGGAACGGGTTATCTTTACAATAATAATTTACTTCTTATTCTTAATCTTTGACTCTTTTCCACAATTAAGACATAGATAAACCATAATCCCCATCTTTCCTGCAATTCCCCCAGCCTCTTTAACAGGCTCTACTCTGTTAGATCCACATTTTGGACATTTAATAAGTGCTGCCATATCTATTCCTCCATGCTTTCCTGTAAAAAACAAAACCCCTTAGAAACAAATATGAGATTAAATAAGTAATCCAAAACACCTTCTCAACTAACCTCTAATTAAAATCTAACATAAGATTTAAATAATGTCTACTTAATTATAGCTTTTTCTTATAACTATCACATTTCATAAAATCCCCTGGTCAATCTTTCTTCAAACTCTTCCTTTGGAAGTGGCTTATCAAACATAAATCCCTGGGCAAAATTACAGTTATTTTCTCGTAGAACATTAAGCTGCTGCTCAGTTTCAACACCCTCTACTATACATTCCATTCCTATCTCGCTAGTCATTTCTATAACATGCTTAAACATTATCTTACTAACCATATCCATCTCCCTATCTCCTACTGGAAGGAAGCTTCGGTCAACCTTAATTACATTCCAAGGAAGTTCTTTAATAAGATTAAGTGAAGAATAACCAACTCCGAAGTCATCCACAGATGTATATATTCCAGCACTCTGAAGTCCTAAAACTACTCTCTTAAGATCATTGAAATTCACATCAGTTGTAGTTTCTGTAAGCTCTACTTCTATACAGCTATGAGGAATGTTATGCCTATCGATGATTTTCATCAAATTATCCAGAAGATTCACATTGATCAAATGTTTTCTTGAAAGATTTACAGATATACGAATAGCTTTTCGCCCCTGATCCAACCAGCGTTTTATGTCCTGACACACATGATCAATCATATAGAAGTCTAGCTTGCATATATCATTTGTTTCTTCAAGCACAGGTATAAAATCGCCTGGACTTATCATCTTATCTTTATGGAACCATCTACATAAAGCTTCTGCTCCGATCAATTCACCAGTTCTAACATCAACCTTCGGCTGATAGAATACATGGAACTCCTCTTTTCTAAGAGCCTCAGGGAATAAGGTCTGAACCTTCATGGCTCCCTCTCTTCTCTTAATCAGATCACCATTATAAAAGACTATACTATCCTTTCCACCATTCTGTGCAGCATGGAAAGCAACTATGACTTTCTCCATGATCTCACCATGGTGAATACGCTTTATATCTTTTGGAATTCTATAGACACCAACACTTGTAGAAATATTAATTGATTTTCCTTCAGAACTATCATATATTATAGGCGCTTCCATCAAATAAGTAAGTACAGCACCTAGCTGCTCTTTGGCACATAAACCAATAAAATTATCTCCACCTAAACGACACAGGATTCCTTTATCACCTATGATATCTTCTAATTGTTCAAAATGGCGCCTCATGACCAGATCACCAACAGTCTTACCAACCTCAAGGTTAACAAGAGTGAAATGCTTTAAATTATATTTGAAGGCTGCCTTTTTCTTGATATCAACGCCATTATCCATTACATATTTCTGAAAGCTATTTGTATTCCTATAACCATCAAAATCATAAAATGTCAGCTTCTCAACCATATCAGCCATACGATTTCTACTTACATAATTAAGAGTAGTCTTCATTACAAGAGCAACCCTCTCTTTTTCAATTTCTGTAAGAGGTCTCTCATATGGTGACATATATGCTGTCATTACAGCAACACTGCCTATCTTTGTTACCACCCTAAAAGATAATAATTCTTCACCTTCAAGGCCGGTATCATAACAACATAGTCTTTCTCCTTTATCCTTTGATTCCTCCTGAATACTTTGATAAAGTTTTGTCTCAGCCTTTGATAATCTAAACATAGATGAAATATCTATTAATACCTGCTCTATCTGTTTTATATGTGCTTCATCTATTTCTGATTTATCTGTCATAATTGCAACAAGCTGTTCAAATAATGTGTAGAACTTAATATCTTCTGCAACTGCTTTCTTATATGCTTCAACTGCTTGACTATCCGCAAAACTTGCATCATCGCGATTGGTAGCCTTATATTTCTCCTTATCAGCATACATTGCTTTATCAGCTCGTTCAAAAACATCCTGAACAATGTTATCCATCTTAGGTCTGAAATCAGACATACCAAATGCTACCGTTGCCAAACCATTTTCAAGATTTTCTGCCTGAATATCAGCAAATTTCTTAGTAAGCTCGCTACGATTTATATAATCTTCACCTTCAAGAAGAACTAAAAATTCATCGCCACCAATTCTAAACAAAGTACTATTTTTAAATGTATCTCTAATCATGGTTGCTGCTTCCTGAATGAACGCATCGCCTGCACGATGACCTTTACTATCATTCATAAGCTTTAATCCATTTAAATCACAGACAATAAGTGAGAAATTCTCTCTATTCTTTTCTGCAATTTCATTATCCATTTTCATTTCAAGCTGTGCATAATAGCGCTTATTCTTCATACCAGTAAGCGGATCATGATTCGCCATATCCATGGCAGAATCTAAAGCCTCTGCGTATTCCAATTCCATCTTTCGCGCATCATCAACATTTGCTACAGCTATTATAATATGCTTTGAATCTTCCTTTGGACTAACCGCAAAAAGAGTTACATATTGTGGTCTTCCATCCAACATAAGTCTAAAGTTAATAAGATATTTTCCATTATCCTTCAAAGCTCTCAAAAGATTATCTTTTGTCAAAGCCACAGACATCATAGGAATATCTTCTGAAAAGATAACTCTCTTTATATTTTTCTGAGTTTCCTCAAAGAAATCATTTCCTGATGTTCCAAGCTCAAGTCTGGCATACTTTTCATTTGCACTATATTCCAAATAATCATCATTTTCGATATTAACCAGATAGATTACTTCATATCTTTTTGCCAACGCCATGGCAACTTCATCAAAGCTCTGACTTTCAGCCTTGATGATTTTTTCTCTCTTTACCTGAGCATCAATGTTAGTTACACCCATAATAATATGATCATTATCATTCTTAGGTCTGACTACCATTAACGAAACATATACTATTTCATTTCCTAACTGCTGACGATAAGTCATAGTCATGGAACCTTCAGTATCCAAGATTTTAAGAAGATTTTCTTTTTCCATAACTCTATGAAGTTTATCTCTATCAGACTCATATATCACTCTCTCTATGCGACTATATGAATCTATAAAAAAATTCTCTCCAGTCTTTGTGATTCCAAGCTCTGCATATTGGTTACTAGCTCCATACTCTGTATAATTATTTGAATTAATATCAACATAATAAATAACCTCATAACGGCTGGCAAGAGCCCCTGCAATATGAGAATAGATTTTTGAATAATCTTCTTGCTGCTTTTGATTATGAATATTTCGAACACCAATAACTACATGATCATCATCTTTCTCCTGTTTAAAAACGAAGATTATCATGTATTCCATCTTTCCATCAAAGACCTGTCTATATATCATAGAGAACTTATCATCCTCTTCCAATTTACAAAGAATATAGTCTCTATCTAGAACCTGAAGAAGTCGAGCTCTATCTTCTTCATATATATGAATCTGAATGTCCTTCTTAACCTTTTCAAAGAAGTTTTCCCCATCCGTATCGATTCCAAGTTCAGAATAACTCTGACTTGTATAATACTCAGTATATACTCCCGTATTTATATCCACATAGTAAATTGCCTCATACATTCCTGCAAGAGACTTAGCTATCTTAGAATATGTCCTATACTTTTCTTTATCCTTCAAATCACGGCGTCTTTGCTCATCAACATTTTGAACACCAATAATAATATCCTTACCATTTTTTCTGATAGCCTTCAAAAAATAATACCGAGGTTTACCATCTATAAACAGTCTATAATTCAGACCTAATGACTTTCCAGATTCTAATGCTTCTTCAACTTTTGCTTTACGAAGCGTTTTTATAAAGTTATCCTGATCTTCTGGCCATACTAATTTACGACAATTAATTATTGTATCTGCATAAAAATTGTCACCCCTGGATTTTAAAACAAGTTCCTTCTCCGCTCCCTCAGCTGTATACTCCTCATAACTATCGTCAGAAGAATCTATAACATAAATAGATTCATAATCATTTGCCAGTGCAAGAGCCAGTTCTGAAAATGAACTATTTTTTTTATTTTGCTTTCTATCTGCCATATCACCCCTCCATATTGACCAATAGAAAATTTTACATTTACTTAATATTATAAAGTATACAGCAATATAATGCCACTAAAAAAGACAGTACTGGCTTAATTTTGCAATACTGTCTTCTTATTTTCTTTATGTTTTTTACTTCTTTTTAATCCAGAGAACAAATTGTTCTCATATCCCTACAGGATTAATCTTTATTTTTCTCGGAATAATGATGAGCCTCTTCAAGCATCATTGACTTAACCTTCATCAGACGAACCTGAGTACTTCTCTCATTTTCATCCAGTTTCATGGTTATATACTTAATGCTCTCCTGTGTCTCTGGAATGATAACATGTTCCAATGCATTAACTCTTCTTCTGGTTTTCTCTATCTCTGCCGCCATAAGCTGACAAGATTTTTCTACTTCAGCAAGCTTAAGCATGTCTGGAAATACAGCTGCCAATGAATCAACAGCTCCATCCAGATCACCAGATGTAAATGCAAAACCATAGGAATAGATATCATTTTCATCAGGTGTACGAGTCTTAAAATCAAAGACAGGGATATCAACGCTCATTACATTCTTCTTGTCCTGTATAAGAGACACTTCCTGTTTTGGTGCCATCAGCGCTGTACGAAGAGTCTGTTCAGACATACCAGCCTTTGCAAGAACAAAATTCTTGTTAGCTGCCTCTATGCCCTTCTCAACTTTCTCTCGAAGCTCCATGTTCACCTTAACAAGTTCAAGAAATTCACGCATAAGTTCGTCGCGCTTGTCCTTTAAAAGACGGTGACCTTTCACGGCTGTATTCAGTTTTTTCTTAAGTCTAGTCAACTCCATACGAGTTGGGATAACTGTTTGTGTTGCCATTGTACACCTCTTAATGTGTTTTATTCTTACGCAAGTGATTTATGGGTTCTCAGTACTTCCTCGAGGGGTACCGCTCTCGCTACCACTTCGGGTTCCCCTAGCGGCCGCTTCGCTCGCTAAGCTCTCACTTCGTACTCCGTACTCGTGAATCGCTAAGCGCCGAGACCCGAAAGGCCCCCTCGAGAAAGTCTGAGAACCTTTCAGCCACAAGCTATTGAGTCATTATTTTTTACAAATCCGCATCACATTAATCGCCATGCAATGGCAATTCGTGATGGGATGGGATTGATAATTCTAAAACAAATTTAATCAACTTAATTAGTACTATATTGATCTGATAGATTTATCCAATATATTAATTTGATAAATTAGTAATTGATCAATAAATTTTAATAGTACTCATCAAGGAACTTATCGTTAATTCTCTTAAGTTCTGATCTTGGGAGAATTCGAAGTAATTCCCAACCAATATCGAGAGTCTCCTGAATATCACGGTCTGCCTGATAGCCCTGTGATACATATTTCTTCTCAAACTCTTCTGCAAACTTAGCATACAGAAGGTCAATATCTGTAAGGGCTGCCTCACCAAGAATAACCATCAATTCCTTAGCTTCTTTACCACGAGCGTAAGCAGAGAACAACTGATTCATTGTTGCTGCGTGATCTGCTCTAGTCTTTCCATCACCAATACCTTTATCCTTAAGACGAGACAGTGAAGGAAGAACATCAATAGGTGGTGTGATACCCTTTCTGTAAAGCTCACGGGAAAGGATGATCTGTCCCTCTGTGATATATCCTGTAAGGTCAGGGATAGGATGTGTCTTATCATCCTCAGGCATAGTAAGGATTGGGATCATTGTGATAGAACCACTCTTACCACGCTGACGACCTGCTCTTTCATACATTGTTGCAAGGTCAGTGTACATATAACCTGGATATCCACGACGACCTGGAACCTCTTTACGAGCTGCAGAAATCTCACGAAGAGCATCTGCATAGTTTGTAATATCTGTCATGATTACCAGGACATGCATTCCCTTTTCAAATGCAAGGAACTCAGCTGCTGTCAGTGCCATACGAGGTGTTGAAATTCTTTCTACAGCAGGGTCATTTGCCAAGTTAATGAAAAGTACAGTTCTATCGATAGCTCCACTCTCACGGAATGACTCCTCAAAGAAATGAGCCTCCTCGAATGTAATACCCATAGCCGCAAATACAACGGCGAACTCTTCATCCTTACCCTTAACCTTTGCCTGACGGGCAATCTGTGCTGCAAGCTGTGCATGTGGAAGACCTGAAGCTGAGAATATAGGAAGCTTCTGCCCTCTAACCAGTGTGTTAAGTCCATCGATAGCTGATATACCAGTCTCAATGAACTCTGAAGGATATGCTCTGGCTGCTGGATTCATTGGCAGACCATTTATATCCATACGAGCGTCTGGAAGAATTTCCGGACCTCCATCTATTGTACGACCAAGTCCGTCGAAGACACGCCCAAGCATATCTCCTGATACACCAAGTTCAAGTGATCTTCCAAGGAACTTTACTTTACTACTCTCCAGGTTAATACCTGTAGCTGCATCGAAAAGCTGAACTAATGCATTACTGCCATCTATCTCGAGAACCTTACAACGACGCTTCTCGCCATTTGCAAGCTCAATCTCACCCAGCTCGTCATACTTTACATTTTCAACATCCTTTACCAGCATAAGTGGGCCGGCAACTTCCTGTATAGTACGATACTCTTTAGGCATTAGTCTTCCTCCTTTCCGATAAGTCCAGATACTTCACGAATAACTGCATCATGCACTTCCTT
>CAMNGU010000039.1 GCA_946538525.1 uncultured Lachnospiraceae bacterium | reverse complement strand
GTTATATTTATTTAATTGGTGAAGTCAACGAAGATAATCATGAATTATCAGTTGATTATCCTAAGGAAAATGTTTTAGAAAAAGATTTCAAACCTGATATAGCAGTACTGAATAATGACAACTTGGAAAAACTCGCAGAAACACTTAAAGAGAATGAAATGTATGATTTGAAAGAAGATGGAAAAACAATAGAAGGAAAGTATAATTCCAATGCTGATGGAACATTATATATATCAATCCCTTATAGCGATAACTGGACTATCAATATAGATGGTAAAGAAGCAAATTATATGAAATATCTTGGAGGAATAGGAGTAAAAACAACAGCTGGCATTCACTCAATAACAATGAAGTACACTCCTCCAGGAATGTATTCTGGAATATTAATATCAGTTTCTACTCTTATACTATTGATAATATACTCAATTATTATGAGCACATTACAACAAAAGAAAAAAAACAAATAGTTTATAAAAAACAAGTTGAAAAAATGAGTCTATTATATTAAAATATCAAAGATAGTGTGCAAAAACACAGAAGAATTAAATAATATCAACTAACAGGTTGATAAAATATAAGTAAGAAAAATATTTAGGAGGTACTTATTGTGATATCAGCAGGCGATTTCAGAAATGGCGTTACCGTAGAAATTGAAGGTAAAGTTTGCCAGATTATTGAGTTCATGCATGTTAAACCAGGAAAGGGAGCAGCATTCGTTAGAGCTAAACTTAAGGATATTAAGAATGGCGGTGTTGTAGAGCGTACATTTAGACCAACAGACAAATTTGAGACAGCACATATCGAAAAGAGAGATATGACATATTCTTACAAGGATGGAGAGCTCTTCTACTTCATGGATCCTGAGACATATGATATGATTCCTATAAGCGAAAAGATTATCGGAGATGATATGAAGTTTGTAAAGGAAAATGAAACATGTAAGCTTCACTCTCACAACGGCGAGGTATTCTCTATTGAGCCTCCTATCAATGTAATTCTTGAAGTTACAGAGTGTGAGCCAGGTATAGCTGGAAACACAGCTACAAACGCTACAAAGCCTTGTACAGTTGAGACTGGTGCTACTCTTCAGGTTCCTCTATTCGTTAACCAGGGAGATTCAATTAAGATTGATACAAGAACAGGTGAGTATGTTTCTAGAGCTTAATTAAATCATTATACATATAAATAACAGTATAAGAACATTCAGTTTATCATATGATTTAAATAAATTGGATGTTCTTTTTTTATAATAAATTCAATCTATAGTATCGATAATTCATAATTCTATTCAAATGTTTTCAACTGAATATTATCATTAAAACTTCTGCCTCTTACTTTTCCAATGCTAATACAACTAAAAATATCCTAGGCTACTTTCGTAACCTAGGATATTGTATTTAAAATTTTGTTATGTCCATCTAAGCAAGTAATTAGTTAAGATCAATCAGATCAGGCTTAAATTCTATTCTAAGTCTCTTGAAGTCCTCATTACCCTTGCTGTCTCGTACTCTTACTATAATGTAAGCCTTATTATCTGAATTGAAGTATGATTCCTTAAGTACAAGGTTAGGAACATTGCTTGTATCCTTAGCAAGATGTGGAATACCAGTCTTAACTTCCTTAAGTAATCCATCACCAATATTGTTAGGAATATCTTCATGTACCTGACCATTTGTAGGATCATCATCACCTTCGAAGATTAATACATCTCCTGCTGATAAAATCTCAATATCAGAATTATCTCTATCAACATCGAAGAAAATCTGTACCCAATCAAACTTTGTATTTGTCGCCATAGTTGCTAAATAATCAAACCATACGTCATCTGTATAATCAGAAATAGTTACAGCATAATCAGCATCTGAATCATTTACAACTCTAATAACTTCATTCTTTAAATTGTCTTCAGTTGAGCCATAATCATAAAGTCTGAGATCTGGCCCCATAGTACTCTTACGTGCAGCATTTACAATAATATTGATAAATAATCTTCTTTCATCATTATTATCTCTACCATATCCAGTAATTGCTGAATGACCTGCACCAGTATATGTAATACTACCATACTGATAAATAAAGTAATTTTCTTGACCATTATGTGGATCAGCAGCATACATAGAAGATAATGTACCAGGTGTACCACCTTCAAGAGTATAGTATACTGTAATATTAGGATCCTCAATATCTAGAGCATATGACTGGGAAGTTGTATTACTTACCTTCATCTTATTACCAATAGTAAATGGATACATAGTAACAATACCCTTATTGGTCTGAGAAGTAGCATCAGTATTACCCTTACCCTTCATATGAATCATGGTTCTCATATCATGATCTCCATGAAGATTATACTCGGCATCCTCTGAATGATAATCAAAGAAAGTATACTTTGTAGGCCAAACAAGACCAGCAGTACCATCTTGTTTATAGTAAGCACATCTACTAGTAAGTGTATTAATGTTAGCCTTCTGTCCACTTAAATTTGGACTTATAAAATATTCACTATTCTTATATCCAGGCTTAGTTTCAACACCTGTTCCATTAGTTACTGCAGAACTGAAATTACTATATGTAAACGTAGCCTCACCATTAGCATTTGTAGTAACAGTTTGTACATCACCAGTAGTTTGATTCTTTACTGTTACATTTGCTCCACCGACTGGATTATTGGAAGAATCTACATATGTAACAACTAATTCCTGATCATGCTGATCATCAGTTCCACTATAATTTGTAAATACAGGGTCATTAAAAGTGAAACCAGAAACAGTTCCATTTGGAATAACTACTGTATTACCTGTTAAATTACCACAATCATAAATGTTACCATTAAGATAAACATCAAATCCAGTAAATTCTGAGAATTTATTACCTCCCCAATTGTAAATAGAATCATTCCAATTACCATTATTTACAATCATGAGATTCATCTTAAGATTTATGTTATGAGCATCCCTGCTTCCCGTCTGTACATCGACCATTTCTGTTTTCATCAATGTTCCTTGACTACCAGAGAAATAGAAATTAATTGTTGCACTAGTTAAATCACCTGGAAGAGATAATTCATCAGAAGTTTGATCTGGTTTATTATTCATATAGTGACCAACTAAATAAATCTTCTGATCTTTTACAGTTGTACTACCACCTGTAACTTTTAATTCAGCTTTTCCATGTGAAGGTTTAAAAGATACCTTCTTAGTCTTTCCTGCAACCGAAACACTAAGAATATTCTCAACGGCTTTGTTGTCAGTATTTGTATATTGTAAATGTCTAGCATTTTGACCAAATGCATCTGAAAGAAGTCTTGTCATCCTCTCAGTTCCACCACTACCATTACTCTTCATTGCAGTAAGTGTATCATGGAAGAGAATTAAGTTACCTTCATCCTCGATATAGTCAAGTACAGCATAACATGAAGCATCTGTTTTAAGATCATCACCATTAAAGTCTTCAGAAGCACCAAATACTATACAATTAAAAGTCTTATCTAAACTAATAGTATCTTTGTAAGAAGATGTCTTATAATCATCCTTATCAAGATTTACAGACGCAAGCAAACTATACTTAACATACTGATTCTTGAAATAAATTTCATACATCTTTGCATTACGCCATACTTGATATAATGGATCGTATCCATCATAGAATGAACCAGCTTGACTTCTGGCATTTACCAAACTATATACATCATAATACTGTCTTTCATCTCTAGGAATAGAACTATCTGTAAGATTTGCAATTTCCTTAGCTCCATATTCCTCTCTTGTCTTATCACTCCAAGTATTAGCAGGTGTTGCTGATAAATAAGCATCAAGTTTAGAAGAAGCTGAAGCAAAAGCATCAAGGTCATCCTGTGTTAAACCTAATCCTGGAGAATCAGTTGCATTATTTGCAGTTGTCATGAACTTTACGAACTTATTCTTTTCAGCAGATGTAATAGTCTTATCGGTAGTAAAAGTTCCATTAATGAGTGATCTCATACAATCATAATATAATTTATATTCTGACTCACGAGACTTAAATTCACCACTTATTTTTTCAGCATCATTATCTGATTGTCCATTATAAATATTATTTACAAGTCCAACAATAGCTTCGTACTGTCTTGTAGTCATTGTTGTAAGATTAACATCATAATCATATTGAAGCTCATCAAACCAGTTAGTTGTCCAATCATCAAGTCCTGTATTAATTTCAGTACCATCAACACTTAAAAGTTTTAAGTTCTCATAGTATTTAACAATACCAAACTTATGTTCGTGAATACCTAAATTATTAGTGTAATCATTATATCCAGTACCTTCATTATTCATATATTTAAATGCTAAATAATTATTAATACTAGACTGTAAAGTATCAGGTATTGTAACAACAGAATAATCAAACTTATTAAGAGGATCAGCATTAATCTTAGCTTTAACCTGATCAAATGTATTCATACCAGGATCTGTTGATGTGGTATCTGAATAGATATAAGTCATATCCTTAAATCCACTTGAAAGACCAGAAGTAGAATCCTTAGAATACTTGCCTACAGTAGAAGCTCTATTACCATACAAATATCCCCTAGTTTGCTGACATTCAGTACAGAATATTAATGTACATTTATTATTATCACTTACAGGCATTGGAGGATTAATCTGTAAAAGATCAACAACCATCTTTTCTTGATCCTCTCTTCTCTTAATCTTACAAATACCCGTTGTCGATGCAGATAATCCATTACTATCCGTAGATATTATCTTCCAATATACTGGACCATAATAATCTGCTCCAAGATGAAGAGATAATGTTCCGTCAGAACCTGTACCTCGCTTTTCTTCTGCAGTAAAACGATTATTACTATCATCATCAATATACAGCTCAACAGTACCATCTGTACCACCATTTACTTTATAATTCCATACTAGATTAGTACCTTTTGTTTTTGAACTAGTTATCCATGTATTGGAATCACCTTCTATAAATCTTTTTGGTGACAAAGTAACTGCTAATCTTGGTCTCTGATGCTTTGTAATCAAATCAGAAAGCTGCGTTTCACATTTAACACCATCTTCTAGATTTGCACTAAGATAATCATCAATAGACACTGAAGAATCTGTTCTAGTATTACTTCTTACACCCATAACAAGAGACTTTTCATCTTCAGAATATCCACTAGTTTTATCTTGAGCAAAAACTGTTACATAACCACTATAAGTCTTTCCATACTTGTTATTTACATTAGCAAGCTTAATAGTATAGTTATCATCAAAATCCCATATAGTATTACCAGCAAAAGAACTTCCAGATGCATATGATAAGAAATCATACATATTTGAATTAGGATCAATATCAATACCAGAATTAAATGATGATGTAACATCTGTATCAAATACTACCGGCATACCTTTTGATACATATTCTTTAAGTTCTTTTAATTTATCATCAGTAATATCATTACCAGTAAGAACACCAACAGTACCATCTTTTCCACCGATAAAATCTGATGGATAATTATATATCTCTCCATTATGACGATACATCTTATAGAAATCATTCTTAGATTTTAAATATTTCGAAGGTGTAACTGAGGATGTATCACCACCAATAAATATCATATCATAATTATCTAATAGAGTATCTTTACTTGCAGCAAACTCAGTAGATGACATATGAACTACTCTTACTTCATCATTTTCAACACCAAGAGCATGTGCTACTTTAGCTTTTGTAAGAGTCCAATTATAATAATCTACAATATTTTTTGAATTTGATGACTGGAAAGATGAATAATCTTTATCCTCAAGCATTTGAGTTACAGATTTATTATTATCATAGGAAATCTCATCCGAACTAGCATCAAGCACTCCATTTGTTCTAAGATAATAGAATCCAGGAGCACCCCATCTATCAGAAGCAACATTATCTCTATAACTACTCTCATCAAAATTTAAAGTAGTACCTCTGAAAGTAGACAATGTATCCGGCATTTTTTGTACAGCCTTATCAGAACCATTTTGTTGAACTGAAAATAATTCAGCAAGTTCTGTATTAATTGGATAACATGGTTCTATCTCTAGAGCCGTATATACATTAGAAGCATCGTCTCCACCATTACCTCTAATATTTCTAAACGCACCTGCATTAATAACATCCGCTATATCCTTTACTCCTTCAGGAGAAATAGAAGCTGCATAATTAGCCATTTTAGTTCTCGTACCAACCATAATGAAATCAAATCTAGCTTTGTCGGTAGGAGTTGCAACCTTATCATATACATATTTAAAGTTAGCTGCAGTACATTCTACAAGTGCATTACCCGTCGTAGTCATAACCATACTCTTATCATAAAGAATATGAGTCAATCCATACATTGCAGACATCAGTTTATTATATGAATCCATATAACTTAAGAAGTTAATTTCAGCTGTATCTTTCTCAATAATTATAAAGTCATACTCACTTAAATCAACTTTTGTAGGATCAGCAAGATCAGCAAGATTTGTACTTATATTTAAAGTTTCAAATATAAATGCTGTTGGTCTAAGCGCACGACCCATATAACCATGCTGATAAACACCACTAGAAGTTGGAAGTGTATAAGCATCAGGAACGGTTTGACTATTAATGTCTGTTTTACCAGTATAATCAGGAGCAGAAGCAAATCCATCCTTAAAAAGATTAGTTAATGTATTATCAGAACCTGCATTAATAGTAAGAACCTTAGCTACATACTCACTTGTACCAGTGGCCGGAACTTCAATCCACTTACTCTTCTGAACATCTCCATCAATAGGAATATATAAATCTGATAAGTTTGTAAGATTCATGAACTCACCAGCAGACTTTGTATTATCCCACATATAAGTAGAATAAGTCCCTCCATATGGAGCAAAATCATAAGTTGCAATCTCTTTCATCTTCTTTGATGTAAGATTGATGACTTCCTGTGTTTTATTATGACTATCAATTATAAGTGGCTTTTTCAATCCTGTTGCATAAGATGATAAAGCAATTTTAATGTCTTCACTTATATCATTACCATTTGCAAAAATCTCATTAGGATCATTACTTACATAACATAAATCTGCTTTTTGAATAGCTTTTACTATTTCATCATTTGTAGCTGCTGCTGAATTAACAGTTCCACCTGATTTTGTAAACTTCTTATAGTTACCTTCTGTAGCATTATAGTAAATATATTCTATCTGAGCAGTTGCATCCATAGTATTAGGATAATCTTTTGACTTATTTCCATTTATAACTAACTCACGGAAATTAGTTGAATCAACTAAATCCATTAAATCAGATGGAGTGTCAGAAGACCCCAGCTCTAAGATATGATATACAGGATCTGCATCAGTAGCAGTTGATGAAGCTGATACCTTTGAATTCTCAATAATATAATCTATTATCGTCTGTGGTCCCGTTGCAGCATATACGCTTGTCCTAGTAGCACTATTCTCTTCATCTGCCATAGTAAAGCTAAGTGCCGCAAACGCAGTTGCGAATAGGACTAGCATCGCAATGACAGATATTAAGATTTTTTTACTGAATTTTTTCATTTTGCCATTTCCTTTCCTACTTATTTCCTATTTCGCATTATTTAGCATCATGTAATACATAAGAATTTCTAAGTTTCACCATACCTCTATCAGTATAGCTCATACTATTCTCTGAAAAATACAGATTCAACTTGATACTATCATTCTCTGCATCAATCATTGCTTCACAACCAGGAATCGTACCAGATGAACCAGTAGCATAATTAAGCTTTCTGGTTACAACATTATTGTCAATACCAACATAAGTTGTAGTATCTAGCTTGTCCATGTATTTATAGTTATAATCTACCTTAATTTGATTCTGTCCATCTGTTCCTTGACTAAATGTATAAGTAACCGTTACAGAATCCTTTAAGTTATTATCAGCAAATCTTGTCTTATCTGCATTATATGTTGCTGTACTTGTGCAATTCGATGTATCAACTTTCTGAGATAATTCAAGCTTTAGTGTCGTAATATAAACCAAGTCATAACTATACTTTTCTTCTCCCGTAGAAGGATCTGTATATGTATGCTTTAATGAATCAAAACTTTCTGCTGAACTAATACCAGAAATTGAATTAAGGAAATCAGCACATTCTGTCTGCTCAATCTCATCCATATATCTAAAACGATTACGATATAGATCAAACTCAGCTCTATCAGCATCATTAAGTGACTCACGATACTGTTCTACTTCAGACTCATTATAGTATTTTAAAGAAACATATGTATCTCTCTCAGCCTGTGTCAAACCTTGAAGAGTAGTTTCTAATGTCACTTCATTTGTAATACTAAGAAGACTTTCATAAAAGAGTCTTTCTGAAGATGACATCGCATTAAGCATTGTCTGTCTACTAGTATTTTCTCTTTCAAGATTTCCAGCTATATAATCTTTTATAGAACCAGACGCATGTGTAACGACATATTTATCAGTAGGTAAAATAAACTTTTTAAATGTCAATGATTCAGTAGTAGCTATACCCGGTTCATTAGTTTTAAAATAAACGCCATTATCATTCTTAGTTCCATCTGGATTATCTAATACATAGCCCTCAATATAAACATGCTTTGCTTGCATAAGATCTTCATTAATCTTATTGTAAACATCTTGCGCATTATTCTGGACATATATATCTGACTTAGTCTTTTTGAAGATAATGTTATTTGAATACATTACTCCACCAACAGCAATCATAATGAATGCCAGAATCGTGATTGAGACTAATAATTCAACTAGAGTAAAACCTTTATTAGCTAAACTCTTATTATGTTGTAGTTTCTTCAAACTTACTCAACCCCTCTCTCTATCGAATTTCTATACTTCCATTTTGCTTAACGAAGACTCTGGCCACACGATTACCATTCTTCTTATAGAAGTCATACTCTCCATAACCTGATGTACAATTTCCTTTCTTATCAAACATTATACATACAGAACCTGCACTATTAAGAGCAGTAGGTACATAATCCGATACAGGACTAGTACCATTTGGAGTACTACCATCATTAAAGCTTGTATATATTCCAGAAAACTTTACTTCAACCCTTGATGATAATATAACTGGATCACCAATGTTAGACAGATTATATTGATAAAAATGATTTGAACCAACTGAATTCAACTCACAAGGAACTTCAACTGCCTTAAAACGATTATCAGTATCATAATATAGTACCATACCATACTTAATATCATCGGAAGTATCGTTAGGGGTTCCATTATCATCGGAAACCATATTCATTGCCTTTTTCCTCAAAGCATTTACTTCATCACCAAATACAGTAGAAGCCTGCTTTGCTCTGGCAGTATTTATAAGTGTAAGTGATACTAGCGCCATACCCGCAAGTATAGCAACAAGTGCCATAACTATTAGTAGTTCAACAAACGAGTAGCCCTTATCTTTTAATCTTTTCATACGCCCCTCCTTGTTTGTTAATCTACATTACGCATCCAGTTGTTATATCTAATAACATCTGAATAATCAATATTAGTAATTTTCTTAGTTCCTGGTGCTTCATCAAGAGTAGCAAGACTTGGATCATCATAAATAGCTCTATAATGAGCTCCAGTATCTTCATACTCTTTGAAAGTTTCAAGTACTTTAACAGCAGCAAGCGCTTGCGCCTTCTTAGTTGCATCAGTAGAAGAAACATCCTTAGCTTTAACCATACACTGGTTAATTATTGTCTTACAAAGATCAGATGAACTAATATTTGTAATATTATTATTTATAAATACCTTACCACCAGAAATAATAATACCATTAAAGTTCTTTACAGTTTTATAAGAATCAGAACCTGTAAACTCATCAAAATATACATCACCCTTTGTTATAATAATTCCTGTAATTGTACCATTTTCAAGAGCATTCTCACATGAAACATGAACATCATCATAACCAAGCCATACCTTATATTCTGAATAAGCATATGAGCCACCTGCTGATACAGGTGATAATTTAAGGTCCTGTGGCTGTACCTTTGTAGGATTGTTACTACAATCAGGATCTGAAGCAACAATCTTATCAAAATTAAAGAAATTATTAAGTGGAGTAAGTGAATCAGTACCTTTAGTCTGTACAAGATTATCAACAAACTGAGATTCTGTCTCAACTCCTGCAAGAGTTGATGTAGCTGTAGTGAGATCCTGAAGTGACCACTTCATATAATTATAATGTTTCTCATAATCCTCTGAGAAATGAATTGGTGAAGACGGATCATTTGCATTTACTTTATTAGAATTTGCTGTGCTATCATCAACACCTAGAAGAGTACTTGTTATCTCCTGATCAGTAGATGTCTGTACAATAAATGATACATCATCATCACTAGTAAGAGCATTTTTAAGTGATACTTTACTCATATACTGATTGTTCTTATCAAGCGAAGTTGTAACAGCACCACTAGCATAGATGTTTGCGTTTGTTCCTGTTGGCGTACCAATTGCACCTGCCTTATAATCATCATAGCTTGTTACTGCCGCAAGAGTATCAGTCCTCTTATAATCAATACCTGAAATAGTAATATTATTTTTATTATCAAGTACAGCCATATCATCAATCGTTCTACCTGCTGGTAAAACTCTTAAACTATCCCACTGATCAATATATGTTACATAATTGAAATAATCCGTGATAAAAGCTTTACTAAGATCATCGGCTGAATTAATTTTCTCTTGACCACCAGTTGGTGTTCCCTTTGTAAACTTAAGATTCGAATACATTTCATTATCAAACGCACACTGGAAATCAATATAATAATATGATTTTTTACCCTGTGTACCATCAGCCTTAGTATATGTATCTTCTACATAAATAACAGGAACCTTACCACCAAGAGAATCCGAAGCAGTATTAAAATACTTAGTAAATAAATACATATCTTTTAAGTCTGCAGGTAACTCTGAATAATAATAAATCTTATATCCATTTTTTAATTCTTTCTGACCACTTGTATTAGTAGTAGTCGCTTCTGATTCTTCAACTTTTACAGTATATAAACCATTTGCATTAGCTTTATAATATTCAAGAGCTGGAGCCTTATCTGGTTTATAAGCCAACTGTGAAGACTTAATTGAAAGAGACTCACCTGTCTTATAATCTTTAAGTTCTGAATCATAAGTAAAAGGTGTATTAGTAATCTTCTCTCCTACTGAAGTTCCATCCTCTTTATTAACAGTAATATAACTATTTGTAGAACCTCCACTCTTAATCTTAGAAAGTTCTATGTAAGATCTACCAGCAATATAGATTGATGTCGTATCAAGAAGATTTACATTTGAATGCTGTCCATTTACGATGAATGCACTACTGTTATAATGTGAACGAATCATATTTCCAGTAGTTGAACTAGAATCTGTATCCTTTTCTTGATAAATATTTCTATTATGAGCTGTATCTATAAGTGTAGTAGGTATAAATGTTCTACTATCCTTCTTTGTAGAGTTACCATAGCCAAAATACTTTCCATTAAGTCTAAATCTAGAATAATCAGATTCTATCTGTGTATCATCTTTAATATATAAATTTGCAGTGAAATCAGCTCTGGAACCAACTTCACTTTCTATAGATGATATAGCACCATTTGTATTAACAGGAGTACCCTGTGTATCACCAGCAAGAACAATTTCATCGGCCCATACATTTGACTGTGTAACTGTAGTACCATCGATACCATATACATTTAGTGTTCCAGCATTCATAACAGCTATACTTCCTGGAACAATCATCTTATTTGCAAAAATATTAACTGTGGAACCATTTACATAGAAACCAGAATACTTACTCTTTAAATTATTACCATCGTAAAGATTCTGTTCTCTAACAGGATTAGTAATTAAAGCATTATGATTCAAAAGGTCAGTAGTATTAATATTACCAAACTGATTTTTAGTTACTTTATTCATTTTATAAGCAACTGAACTACCATCTGACCTATTCCATGTAATAGCATCATTATATGCTGTAGAATTATCTTCCGCATAATTGTTATACTTCTTATCATAGAAGTCATTTGCAGCATATATATTTCCGTCTAAACTAAGTACTGAACCTGGAGTTTTATTTACTTCAACACCAGAATCTGAAAGAATACAAAATTCAAACAAATTATTGATTCTTGAAGAATCACCATCAAAACTTACATTAAAGTCTGGTCTACTAATTTCAATATCAGTTGAGATTTTCTGTGAAAAAGTTCCTTTTGCTTGTGAACGAGCATAATCAACTGTTCTTACAAGCGTAATATTCTTAATCTGAACCTTAGCAAGATCTCTACCTGAAGTATATACACTTGATGTTTTTGGTGTACCAGTCTTATAAACATAAACAACTGATATATCTCCAAAATCAGGTTTTACTTCTTCATTGGTAATAAATCCTTTAATAGACCCTAAAAGACCACTATCTTCATCAATAGCGCTATTAAGATCCAAAGGATTCACATGTGCTATCAGATAATTATCACTTGTTGCTATCTTCTCCATGAAAAGATTTTTAAACTTTTCATTTGCCGCCTCATTTCCAATATTTTTATACTCATGAGAAGTTAAATCATATTTTACTGCCTGTTCTTTAGTTTCTTCATAAGCATCCTGCATACTCTGCATCGTTTGAGCACCTAAACCAGCATAGATTTCATCCATAGCTTGTTCAAGGTAATAAAAATTGCTTTTTGCATTATAATCATACAGTTTCTGCCTGTAAGCATAACCTACAGCTGTAAGAAGTGCTCCAGTAAGAATTCCTACAAATCCAAGTGCTACAATAACTAAGATTAATGTGGAGCCAGAATTCTTAAATTTATTTTTGAATTGTTTAATAATTTTTTTCAATTTATTCAGCTCCTTTCGCACCTGTCAAATAGGTTGTTTCACCAGATGGACTTCTATACATAACTGTAATATTATATAATTTACCGTCAAAATTAGATTCCTTATCTGGAGTAACTATAGACTCTGCTGGATTTCCATCAGAATCTAACACAGAACTAATGTTCTCAGTATACGCTACTCTATTACCCTCTACTGCATCGATACTAGGATTCGAACCTACAGAACTTGTTATTGAAAACTGTCCAGAATTTAAAATACCTATATCATTAGAATCAGAAGAATCACTATGTAGTCCCTTTGGATAATAATCATTTCCAACCTTATAGCTAGTTATATTAGTAACCACCTGTAAAGGTAAACATTCATCTGCATTATAAGAAATAACCGTTCCATCAGGATATCTAACACTTCCCTTTATCTGATTAATATTTATTTCAACAGGCGCAAAACCAGTTGAAGTTTTAGAATAATACATATTCTCAGATTGTAACAACGCTGTTGTGGATAAACCAGCTGGTCTCCAATTAGCTTTTGTTTTCTGGAAGTTTTCATCAGGTTTTACAAGATATATCTTAGATGGATCATAACCATCTTCATAACCTGATGTATACGGATCAGATTTTATACATATATAATCCTTATAAGCATAGTTTGTATTTGTACCACTTGAATCTGTAATAAATGGTTCATATACCATAAACACATCAGGTGGTTCTGTAGTATAGAAATCTCTATTCATTACATTATAGGTAACCTTACCACTATTACTTCCATTAAAAATCTTGAATGTTGTATCACTAAAAGAAACATAGTAAGTAACATCACATTTAACATTATAATATTCTTTTCCAGTTGCATCTACCATCCTTAAAACAGAAACATACAGCATTCTGGAAAAAGTATTAGATTCGTTTCTTATAAGACCCAAAATAGTACTATTTAAATTACTTGTATTTGTAAGAATATCTTCACTAATAACACCAGCATTTCTTGAAGCATAATCAAGAATTTTAGAGACTAAATCACTTTCGAACCTATGATCAAGTTTAGTCTCATCGCCTTCAATGATAGCAATCTTATCAGCATCAAGATCCTGAATATTTCCAAGTGATACAGCATTAGGATCAACATATGAATCTGTAACTTCCTTACAATTAACACAAACAATATGTCTATCATTCTGATTTGGATGATCAAATATAACAGCTGAATGATCACTCAATATTTCAAAATCACCAATTGTTGTGGACTTATTATTCAAGAGATTGTATACATTAGCCTGAGCAGGAGTTCCGCCTTCATTAGAGCTTTTTACATTATAATCAATCTCATATCTCTTTTTACTATGCGTTTCTCCAGACTTAAGTCTATTTGCCAGGTCAGTCATAACAACTGCTCTAGAATATGTATTCTTAGCGCGTCCTAACTGAACATCATCAATAATAAAGTCTGTAGCATTATAATCTACATAATCTGTAGTAGGAGATCCGTTAACAAAAATATAACATCTAATAGGAGTCTCTGCTCCTGTTCCGCCAACACGATGATATACAGGAGCTGTACTAATATTAACAAGGCCTGTTACATTCTTATTACTCTTGATGTCATCAAGTGAAGACTGGTTAAAATATTCCATAACAGCCGTAGCACTATCAATAACATATTGTTTTTCCTTAGCTTTAGCACTCGTATTAATCGTTGTAACCGTATGCAATATAATAGGTACAAGAAGTAGCGCCAATACAGCAATAGCAATCATAAGATCGACCAAACTTATACCTTTGTTATTTTTAATTGCCACCATATACCACTCCGATCTTAAATAGTTTTACATATTTTCAAGCCTTAAAAACACTCTATAATATAATCAATAAATATTTCTATATTCATATATATAGACTATCATAAGCCTCTATACCGAATTATCAATCGATTTACATAAATAATCAACAATATAAGGTCATTTTTCAAGAAATTTTCACATAAAGCATCAAAAATCCATCAAAAATCACAACTAGTATAGAACACAAGTATTTCTACTAGCATTCTATACTAGTTTATAATTCTTAATACTCTTTTACATTACCAGATTTCTGTGATAATTTGAATCTTGGATTAGATGAATCATCACCTACAACTTTAAAGTATACAGAAAGGTCTGTATCATTTGTAAGTTTTACATCCACACCATTCTTATCATCATCGCCAGTTCTGCTTGATGACTTAACATAAACAGTAACATCAGCCGAAGTAACTTCAGACTTATAGCTCTTTGATCCGAGCTTATATGTGATATAATTCTTACCTTCTTCAGAAGTAATTGAAATATCAACTGTCTCAACCTTATTCTCGCTTGAAGTTACATATGTATCTTCTTTACTCTCATCTGAAGCAATAATAATACCTGATGCTGCATCATTAGCTGCATCATTAAGGAACATTACAACATTATGATTTGCTACAATGTCATCACCGTTACCTGAATCATGTGATGAGGAACCAGCACTTGCTGGAAGAGCTGTTCCTTCAACAGCAAAGATATTCTCTTTACCTTCTTCCACATCAACTGATGGAACATCATGTTTTCTATCATTTGATTCAACGGCATAAGCATTAACCACAACAGTACCTGTGCACTCTGCAATCGGAGCTTCAGCATCCTCTGCATATGCAATATTAATGCTTTCACATGCCATTCTATACTTATAATTTAGAATATAATCAAGATATTCCTTTACACCTTCATATGTACCGCTGAAAGAAATACTATAAGTATCAGCAGTAACTACATATGAATCTTCAAGATCCTCTGCTTCAAGCACCTCATTTGCTTCAACTGCTCCCTGACCAAGAAGATAATAATTTGTTACCTCAGGCATTGTTATAGCAAGATTAGCGAAATCAATCTGCTCCTCAACATCTTTCAGGAACATCACTGTATTTTCCTGATCAAGATCTTTTGCATATTTAGTAATTTCTTCATCAAAATGTTTATTAAACTCTGCTGTTTCAGCTATAAGCTGATCCTTCTGAAGTTCTTTTGCACAAAGATCATCATATCTTGCTTGAAGTGTAGCAATCTCTGCATTCAAGCTATCAATAGATTCTTTCTTAGGTCTAACAACAAACACAATTGATAATACTAAAAGCGCTATACCTAAGAGAACTAATAAAATCTTCTTATTAGAATCACTCATATTCTATGCCCTCCCCTATTATTCTTCCTCAGCATCAGTAGCAGATGCATTTGGATTTGTATAAACGCATGTAAGTGTGAAGTTAAATGTTTGCTCTCCCTCTGATGTATTTGATGCACCAGCACCAACTTCAAGAGATTGTGTTATTGTTGAAACATAAACATCATCTATGCATTTAATAGTTTTAAGATTCATAATGAAATCAGCTATATCGTCATAACTTGAAGCAACACCTGGAATTGAAATGCTCTCCGTACCAGCCGTAAAAGACGAAATGGCAACATTTGTAGGCGTCTTAGCTTCAAGCTCATTAATAAATTCTAAAGCCTGTTCATTAAGTCTATAAGTTGAGGCTGACATAGCATCTACATCTGTAGCTTTTGCTTCAGCAAGATCTCTCTCAGCAATAATTTCCTCGATATATTCTTTCTCCTGAATCTGTCGTTCAAGAGCCGCCTTATCATTCTTCAACTGATTTTCCTTTGTAATAAAGAAGAAACAAAGTCCAGCAGCCACAAGACCACATACAATAGGAATAGCAATAAATGGAGCTAAGCTTCCACTACTTACCGACTTGCTTCCTGTTGATCCAAGATTGAATCCCATAGGATTAAGTGCACCACCAATAGGAGCAATTAAATATACAGGACTGTATATTCTAAGATCAATCGATGGATCAAACTTTACATTATAAAGACTATCCATAATCCTTGTAGAAACATTAAGCTGAATCTTAAAGAGTCCATCAATACCTCTTATAAGCGCTCCATCACCAGTAAGGAATACATCATCAATAGGATTGTCAGGATTCTTTGAAGCATAGAAATCCATAACTCTTCCTATATTATTAATAAGATATCTAAATGCCCCCGTTGCTTCATTGTCATCAAAATCAACTGTGATAATTCTTTCATTTTGAAGCATTGTCATAGCTGTAGTAGCATCAACACCTTTTTCCTGCATAACAACATTAACTACAGGATTGGTTCCATAAGGCACTGTTCTCTGTAAAAGAAGTTTATCCCCATTTACAACATTAAGAACTGTAGACTCTGCGCCAAGCTGAATCACCATAGTAGTTGACTGCTCAGTTGTCTGAGTTTTGATCAACTGAAGCATTGCATTACCAATGTAGTCAAGATCCTGAACCTTCAGTCCAGCAGCCGCTGCAAGATCATAATAACTTCTTACCATCATCTCTGGAGCCGCAACAGCCATTACTCTCTGCTGTTTTGCACCATTCTCATCAGTGAACTGTTCGAGCACAGTATTCGCTATTACATAATCAGAAATATTATTAACCGGGAAATACTCTGAAGCATTTGAATTTATAAGTGCAGCAACCTTCTTTTCAGGAACTGCAGGAATAACTACTTCCCTGTTAACAATCTTTGTTGAATTCATAACAAATACAGCATTCTTGTTAGAGATACCCGCACTTGCCAACTGTGAACGTATCTCTCCACCCAAGCGGTTAAGATCACGAATATTACCGTCGTCAAAACTATCCTCAGGGGTCTCAAAAATAAGAACCTTATGGATATAGGTTTGTTTCTTCTGAGCTGCTGTGATCTCAACAATAGTAATACTTTCATTCGTAATGTCTATTGATAAGACTCTGTTACTCTTTGCCATTCTATAGCCTCCCTCATTTTTTTTCAGTAGTTTTTATTTTAGAGCGTTCCGAAGCTCATCTATACAGTCATTAATACAGATATAGCAGATCAGCTCCATACCCCCTTTACTTATACACTTTCAAAGTCAGTATATATGTAAAGGAAGAATAAAAACCGCTGATCATTTTTTAATTATATATTATACACATAATTAACAAAGAATATTTCATAAAAACGACAAGACAAGACTCCAAATGGCGAGTTTGAAATCTTATCTTGCCTATTTAGTTACTTACTTATATGATGCACAAATAGTTGGCTGAAGCTCAAACTTTGTATCTCCAGTAGCAACCTCAAGCCATACTACAGGCTTTCCAGCCTCATTAACGCCAACTCCCCAAAGAGTAACATTGTTCTTCTTGTACTTGATCTTTGGTGACTTTCCGCCACAAGATGAGTTAACCTCTGAAAGGAATGTAGCACCACCACCACTCATAGTAGCAACAGCAGTAAATGGGCTATCAAGTGGAGCCTCTGCTAAAACAACATCAGCAGCACCAGTAGCTGGCATAACGCCCTGGATTTCATCATATGCTTCCTCGTTTGCAAGTGCAGCCTGTGCAGCTGTATTAATTGTCTCTGCAGCAGCAACATCATCACTTCTACGTGACTTATCGATGTATCTAATAAGTGCAGGTGCAATAGCAGCAGCAAGGATAGCCATAATAGCTATAACGATAATAAGTTCAACAAGTGAAAAACCTTTATTCTTCATAATCTCTTTTTCTCCTTTTCTCTAATTGGATTTGTTTGAATAGTGTATAATATAGTCGCTCGCCCGACAATATTACTTTATATATAAAAGGCAACAGCCTTCTATATCTATTCTATATATAAAAGAGCACCGCTCCTCTATATCAACTAAAATTACATGTTTTTAAAACAATAATTCTTATTTTTAATCATTTTATAATCATATAATAATTTTTGATTGTTTTATGATTACTTTTTGATACTATTTTATTGTATAAAACTAATTAATAGTTATCTACAGCATCGTACATATTTAGGATAGGTGAATAAATAGCAATAACCATCGATCCAACTACTACCGCCATTACAACAATGATTAAAGGTTCCATAGCTGATGTTAGAGCATCTGTTGCAAGATCCACTTCATCTTCATAGAAGTCAGCAACTTTTTCCATCATATCCTCGATATTACCAGTCTCTTCTCCGATATGCATCATCTGTGGAAGCATTTCAGGAAAGATATCCATATCTTTAACAGGTTTTGAAAGAGGAACGCCTCGCATTACCTGAACCTTACAATCTTTAAGGCCATCTCTTATAACCTTATTCTTCATAACATTAGCTGTCTGTTCAACCGCCTCAACCATCGGAATACCTGATGCAAGAAGTGTTGCAAATGTTCTCGAAAATGTTGCCGCTGCTGTCTTAACATTCAGATTTCCAAAGATAGGAAGTTTAAGCGCCATCTTACCATTGAACTCCTGGCCAAAATCGGTTCCCGAAAAGACCTTTATCGCTACCACCAAGATAACAACTATCGCAAGGACCAAATACCATCTGGCAACTAAGAAATTTGACATATTTACAAGCATCTGTGTTGCCGCAGGAAGTTTAGCATCCATTTCTGCAAACATTTCAGCAAATGTAGGTATTACCTTAATAAGCATCAATGTAACTACTGCTATAACTACAACCAGAATAACTATAGGATACATCATTGCACTCTTAATTTTACCTTCAATGTGTCCATCTTTCTCAAACTGATTAGCCATTCTCTCAAAACATATTTCAAGTTTACCAGATGACTCACCGGCAGCAACCATGTTTGATAGCATCTCCGGAAAAACCTTCGGATTAAGCTTAAGTGCATCTGCAAGAGTACCACCCTTTTGAACATGTGCTTCAGCTTCTTCTATAGCTGCTCTCAGATTCTTATTTTCAACACTGGATGTCATCATATCCAGCGCTTGAATGATTGGAACACCAGCCCTTAGAACTGCAGCAAACTGCTTACAAAATACTGAAAGATCTTTATTCTTAACACCCTTAGGACCAAGATTAAGCTGAATATCTTTACTGTCGCCAAACTCAGTGATATTCAAACCTTCAGCACGCAGTCTTGACTTAGCTGTTTCTTCGTTATTGGCTTCAATGGTACCTTTTTTCACCTTACCATTGGCGTCAATAGCCCTATAATCATACTTTGCCATATTCTATCCTCCGCCCATTTTTTCATTTATTTTTTTATAAAATAGAACACAATTATATACTTCCCTGAATATACAATACTTTACATAAAATTGCAACCTTTTTGTTAATAATATATGAATAAATTGTAAACAATTCAACTATTTTCACAAAACGAACACATTCCAAACATAAAGTATTAATAGAAATAATATCTTCACAACCTTTTTATAACCATATTCATATTTTAACTTTTATAGATTTACATAAATCTTAATAAATTCTTTTTTTATTTAGAACATTTTAATTAGTACAGATTCTTCTTCATATTGATCTGATCCTGTGCATAAAGCAGTGCATCATCTCTTGTAATCTGTCCATTTCTAAACATCTCTATCAGACAGTCATCCATTGTAACCATTCCGATATTTCTTGATGTCTGAATTGTCGACTCAATCTGATGTGTCTTTCCTTCACGGATCTGAGCTCTAATAGCTGAGTTAGCAAGCATAACCTCGAAAGCTGCACATCTTCCATGTCCGTCTGCTGTCGGAAGAAGCTGTTGTGAGATAACTCCCTCAATAACCATCGCAAGCTGAATACGGATCTGCTGCTGCTGATGAGGTGGGAATACGTCGATGATTCGGTCTACTGTTGCAGCTGCACCAATTGTATGCAGTGTTGAAAAAACCAAATGTCCTGTCTCAGCTGCTGTGATGGCAATCTGAATTGTTTCAGGGTCACGCATCTCTCCTACCAGGATAATATCAGGATCTTCACGGAGCGCAG
>CAMNGU010000038.1 GCA_946538525.1 uncultured Lachnospiraceae bacterium | reverse complement strand
CTTTTCCTGCAAGCAGGAACGCATTTTGACTTTTGACACTTATGTCATATTATTTAAAACATAAATAAGCATCATTTTTACATAAAAACGATGCTTATTTGAAATATTTTAATATTTTTTTAATTTTCTATTCCTAAATCTACGATAATATCCGGATCACCTAAGAAAAACCATTTTCCACCTGATTTATAACAATATCTGGTGAGGGTTCCAGAAGAAGAATTCTCTCCATCAAAAACCATATTAACTGTAAAATTAACTTTTTTTACCTGGCTTACTTTTATATTTGCACCATATCTGCTACTTACTTTATCATGCATTGTTTCACTGATTGATTTATCCAGCTTTTCAACAGATACTACTTTCACATCACTATAGGTTGCACCAGATTGATATGTAAATGCATTTGCAATCTGTTCATCCAAAGACATTTCGCTTTGACCTTTATTATATTCCTTCTGCCATTTACTTGTATAACAAGTCTTTTTATAAAGAGATGTATCTTCATTTGTTACTGCTGTAAAATAATTCTCCACAGCTTTATCAATGTTAATATATCCTGGTGTATTCATAATCCATAAGAAAATGACTGCACCAATAACCAAAATCGCAATGAATACTATAATTCCTGCTACAACACCTTTATTATTTTTCCCTTTTTTACCTGCCATTTATATCCCCGATACTTTTTTATAATATATTTAGATTAACCTATTTTATCCAAAATTCTTTAGATAATCTTCAGCTGCTGTTTCATAAAGATTATTTCCTTCGGTATCGATAATTACTACAACTGGAAGATTCTCAACTGTCAGCTTTCTAATAGCTTCCGTACCAAGATCATCATATGCAATAACCTCAGAAGCAATAATTCTCTTTGAGAGAAGAGCTCCAAGTCCACCAATAGCAGCAAAGTAAACAGCACCGTTTTTAACTATAGAATCTACAACCTCTTTACTTCTCTTACCTTTTCCGATCATTCCCTTAAGACCCTGATCAAGTAAAAGTGGTGTATACTTATCCATTCTACTTGAAGTTGTTGGACCAGCTGATCCAATTACCTGTCCAGGTCTTGCTGGAGTTGGTCCTAGATAATATACAAAGTTACCACTTATATCAAATGGAAGCTCTTCTCCATTATGTAGAGCTTCAAACATTCTTTTATGAGCAGCATCTCTAGCTGTATATATAGTTCCTGTTATATAAATCATATCCCCTGCACGAAGAGTCTTTAATTCGTCTTCAGTTGTTGGTATAGTTAATTCTCTTTCCATGATGTTTTCCTTATTATCTTGAACACAATCACAGGCGCATCCTGCTCCGCAGTCTGTCGCAGACTTCGTCTGCTCAAAGCCTGTGATGATGTATCAGTCTACTTAGACACTTGGGTGCCGTATTATGAGCAGTCCTTCGGACTAACTATGAGAATATAATCCCACATTTGCTAGTAAACTTGCATGTGGATTATATTCTCATACCTACTTCGTAGGTGCTCATAATACAACTGACTTGTGTCTATAAACATGACAACACATGTTTACGGCCACAGGTAAACCTGCAATATGTGTAGCATAAGTCTCAATATTTACTGCAAGTGCTGTGGTACTTCCACCCAGGCCTGCAGGTCCGATACCTAAACTATTTATTTCTTCTAGGATTTCTTCCTCAAGCTTTGCAATGTGTGGAAGTGGATTATGTGTTCCCGGCTCTCTTGTAAGTGCCTTCTTTGCCAATTTAGCAACCAGCTCAAAATCTCCACCAATTCCAACACCTAATACAAATGGAGGACAAGCATTTGGTCCAGCATTCTTTGCTGCATCCAAAACTACTCTCTTAACTCCTTCAACACCGTCTGCTGGCTTAAGCATTTCCAACTTACTCATATTTTCACTTCCAAATCCCTTTGGAGCAATAGTAATAGTAAGCTTATCACCAGATACAATGTCATAATGAATAATAGCAGGTGTATTGTCCTTTGTATTTTCTCTTTCAAGTGGATCTCCCACTACTGACTTTCTAAGATATCCCTCAGCATAGCCATATCTTACACCTTCATTGATTGCATCTGTCAGATTTCCACCTGTAATATGTAAATCCTGTCCAATCTCAACAAAAAATACAGCCATTCCCGTATCCTGACAGATTGGAATCTTATCCTCCCTGGCAATCTCCATATTTTCCTGGAGCTGTCCAAGTACAGACTTTGCCAACGGACTCTTCTCATTCTGTCTTGCATTATCTATACACTGCTCAGTCTCAAGACTTAACTTGAGATTTGCGTCAACGCAAAGTACAGCTACGGCTTTAGTTATTTCCTCAACACTTAATTCTCTCATAATCATTCTCTTTTACTTAGCCACTAATATAGCTTATCTTTTAGTTTACTTACTGTAAGAAATCGTCTTTTGCACCTTTACCATGTCTTCTATATAGTCTGTAATTATTTATTTTTACAGCAATATAGAATACAAAGAGGATAACAACAATTACTGCCAACCAGTAAGCTATTCCGATAAGAAGATTTTCCAGATTTCCTGTATTGGAAAATGAACCAATATTCTCTCTTAATTCTTCCATACTAAGTCCCTTTTTTATTTGTTAGTTATATTTTTCTTTTTTTATTTATTAGTTGTATATTTTAAATACTTTTTTGTTAATTTTAGATTATTTAGAATCTGCTTTTTCTTCAGCACCTTCAGAGGAATCACCTTCACTCAGGTCAACTTCTTCACCATCTGTTGTCTCTACTTTTTCTGACTGTCTAACCTTAGCAATTGTCTTAACAGTCTCATCATTCTTAAGGTTAATAAGTTTTACACCAGAAGTAATTCTTCCATAGGTTGAAATTTCATCACATCTTAGCTGGATGATAATTCCTTCTGTAGTGATAAGCATAACTTCATGATCATCATTTACAGCCTTAACACCTACAACTCTACCAGTCTTCTCAGTTACTTTGTAACACTTAAGACCTTTTCCACCTCTTCTCTGAAGAGTGAATTCATCTATAGATGTTCTCTTACCCATACCCTTCTCAGTAACAACAAGAAGTTTATCACCCTGGGTATTCATCTGCATACCAACAACCTCATCCTCATGATCAAGGTTCATACCTCTTACACCCATAGATGAACGGCCGGTACTTCTAATATCTGTATCTCTAAATCTGATACACATACCATTCTTAGATACCATAAAGATATCTCTTGTATCATCTGTAGTCTTAACCTCTATCAACTCATCATCTTCCTTGATTGTGATACCGATAAGACCATTCTTTCTAATATTCTTATAATCCATCTGTGGTGACTTTTTGATCATACCTGACTTTGTTACCATGATGAAATATTTATTCTCTGCAAAATCACGGATAGGAACTACTGCCTGTACATGCTCTCCACCATCCAACTGAAGCAGATTGACCATATTTACACCTCTGGCGGTACGACCAGCTTCTGGAATCTGATAAGTACGGAGTTTAAATACTCGTCCCTTATTGGTAAAGAACAGAATATAATTCAGAGTAGTTGTCATGAGAAGATCCTCTATAAAATCATCCTCAACTGTCTGAATTCCTTTGATTCCCTTTCCACCTCTGTTCTGTGAATGGAAGTTATCCACAGACATTCTCTTAATATATCCAAAATGAGTCATAGTAAGAACTGCAGGCTCATCATCGATAAGATCCTCATCTGTAAAGTCACCAACAGCCTGACCAATACGAGTTCTTCTATCATCTCCATACTTGTCAGCTATGATCTGCATTTCATCTCTAATAACTGAAAGAAGCATCTTCTCATCAGCAAGAATACTCCTAAGATATGCAATTCTTTCCTGAAGTTCTTTGTACTCTGCTTCCAGCTTGTCTCTCTCTAAGCCTGTAAGAGCACGAAGTCTCATATCTACAATAGCCTGAGCCTGAACATCTGAAAGATTGAAGCGAGCCATTAAGTTAGCCTTAGCTTCATTTACATTTGCAGCTGCGCGGATAATCCTTATTACTTCATCGATATTATCGATGGCAATAAGAAGACCTTCAACAATATGAGCTCTCTTCTCAGCTGCTGCCAACTCAAACTTTGTTCTTCTTGTAACAACATCTTCCTGATGCTTAATATAGTATTTAAGCATATCCAGAAGTGGAAGAACCTTTGGCTGATTATTAACCAAAGCAAGCATATTTACGCCAAATGTGTCTTCAAGCTGTGTATGCTTATAAAGATTATTTAGGATAAGATTTGCATTTACATCACGACGGAGCTCAATAACTATTCTCATTCCCTCACGAGATGATTCATCTCTAAGGTCTGTGATACCATCAACTCTCTTATTCTTTACAAGGTCAGCAATCTTCTGTACAAGAAGTGCCTTATTTACCATGTATGGAAGCTCTGTTATAACAATTCTCTGCTTTCCATTTGCCATTGGCTCAATATCAGAGATAGCACGAACCCTGATCTTACCTCTACCTGTTCTATATGCTTCTTCAATTCCTTTTCTACCAAGGATTTCAGCACCAGTAGGGAAGTCTGGACCCTTTACGATTTCCATTACTTCCTCAATATCAGTTTCTCTATCTTCATCAATTCTATTATTGATAATCTTTACAGCAGCAGCAATAACCTCTCTCAAGTTATGAGGAGGAATATTTGTTGCCATACCAACTGCGATACCTGAAGTTCCATTTACAAGGAGATTAGGATAACGGGAAGGAAGTACTACTGGCTCCTTCTCTGTCTCATCAAAGTTAGGAATAAAATCAACTGTATCCTTGTTGATATCTGCTAAGAGCTCCATGGAAATTTTTGTAAGACGAGCCTCTGTATATCGCATAGCAGCGGCGCCATCACCATCCATAGAACCAAAGTTACCATGTCCATCTACCAGTGGATATCTGGTATTCCATTCCTGAGCCAGTTTAACAAGAGCATCATAGATAGAACTATCACCATGTGGGTGATATTTACCCATTGTATCACCAACGATACGGGCACATTTACGATGTGGTTTATCAGGACCATTATTCAGCTCGATCATTGAGAAAAGGATTCTTCTCTGAACCGGCTTTAAACCATCTCTTACATCTGGAAGTGCACGAGATGCAATAACTGACATAGCATAATCTATGTAGGAATTCTCCATTGTTTTCTTAAGATCGACCTCTTTCACATCATCATGAGGTTTGTCAAAGATCTTATCGTCATCCATATTATTTTCTCCTTTAAGAACTATTCAAAATATTATAAAAAATATTGAATAGCTATTCTAACATGATACCTACGGATTGTTGCGGTCAATAAGGTATATAAGCCTTTTTCGTGCAAGCACGAACGGCTTATACCTTCTGACCTTGGTATCATTATATATCTAGGTTCTTAACAAATTTAGCATTCTGTTCGATAAATCTCTTACGAGGTTCTACATCATCTCCCATAAGAACATTAAATGTAAGATCGACCTCTGATTCATCTTCACCATCCATTGAAACTCTAAGAAGGATTCTCTTCTCTGGATCCATTGTAGTATCCCAGAGCTGATCAGCATCCATCTCACCAAGTCCCTTGTATCTCTGAACCTTATTATTCTGGTCACGGCCAACTTCTTCGATTATAGAAGCAAGTTCCTCATCACTATATGCATACCAGAATTTCTTATTTTTCTCTAATCTATATAGAGGTGGCTGAGCAAGATATACATGACCTTGTCTGATAAGGTCAGGCATGAATCTGTAGAAGAATGTCAGTAGAAGTGTTGCTATATGAGCACCATCTACATCGGCATCTGTCATGATAATAATCTTGTCATAACGAAGCTTCTCTATATCAAAATTCTCATGAATACCTGTTCCGAAAGCAGTGATCATTGCCTGGATTTCTTTATTTTCCATAATATGATCAATTCTTGCTTTCTCAACATTCAGGATTTTTCCTCTAAGTGGAAGAATAGCCTGTGTTGCTCTATTACGAGCTGTCTTAGCAGAACCACCGGCGGAATCTCCCTCGACTATATAAATCTCACAATTCTTTGGATTCTTATCTGAACAGTCAGCAAGCTTTCCTGGAAGTGACATTCCCTCTGAAAGATTGTTCTTTCTAGCAACATCTCTTGCTTTTCTTGCAGCAATACGAGCTCTCTGAGCATTTACTGCCTTTTCAACTATAGCTTTAGCAACACTTGGATTCTGCTCAAGGAATATAACCAGCTGCTCATTCATAAGAGATTCAACTGCTGTTCTAGCTGATGCATTTCCAAGCTTCTGCTTTGTCTGTCCTTCAAACTGTGGATCTTCAATCTTTACACTGATGATAGCTGTAAGTCCTTCACGAAGATCTTCACCAGAGAGGTTATCATCCTTCTCTTTGAGAAGCTTATTGTTTCTCGCATAGTCATTGAAGACCTTAGTCATAGCTGATCTAAAGCCAGTAAGGTGCATTCCTCCCTCAGGAGTAATGATATTATTTACGAAACTATAAACCATTTCGTTATATGCATTGTTATGCTGAAGTGCAACCTCAACATAGATATTATCTTTTACGCCTTCGCAATAGATAACCTTGTCATAGATTGCTGTTTTATGTCTGTTAAGATACTGAACGAATTCTTTAATACCACCTTCATAGTGAAAAGTTTCAGACTTTGGTTCCCATCCTTCACTTCTCTCTTTAAATTCTTCATCGCTTTCTTCTTCTTCCTTAACTGGAGGACGAAGATCTGTAAGAGAAATTCTAAGACCTTTTGTAAGAAATGCTGTCTCACGAAGTCTGACTCTCAATGTATCATAATCATAGATTACATCATCAAATATTGTGGCATCAGGTTTAAATGTAACCTTTGTTCCAGTCATATCAGGAGCTTCTGTTTCACCAATAACCTTAAGGTCATAACAGATATTTCCTCTCTCATATCTCTGCTTATGTATCTTTCCGTCTCGAGATACTTCAACTTCAAGCCAATCAGACAGAGCATTAACAACTGAGGATCCAACACCATGAAGACCACCAGATACCTTATATCCTCCACCACCGAACTTTCCTCCGGCATGAAGCACAGTAAATACAACCTCTACAGCTGGACGACCAGTCTTTTCCTGAATACCTACAGGAATTCCACGACCATCATCAATAACTGTAATGGAATTATCTTCATTTATGAAAACCTGAATATTCTTACAGAATCCAGCCAGTGCTTCATCAACAGAGTTATCCACAATCTCATAAACAAGATGATGAAGACCTCTGGTAGAAGTACTACCAATATACATTCCAGGTCTTTTTCTAACTGCTTCGAGTCCTTCAAGAATCTGTATCTGATCTGCACCATATTCAGATTCAACCTCAAATGATTCCTGGGAAGTTTTATTATTTAGATTTTCATTTTGATCATTTGAATCACCATTTACTTCTGGAGTTTCATTTTTTATTTCTTCACTCATCTTTTTTTCCTTTTATTTTTTAATTATTTATTTAATAATTTGTTTTTTATATATTTCACTTCTTATGTCATACGATTTTTCCATTACTGATCTTATAAATCTTATCAACATTTATTCTCTGTTTTATAAAATCATCATAACCTGTACATGTAATTATCGTCTGTAAATCACTAATAGTACTAAGGAGAGCTGCTCGTCTTCTAGAATCCAATTCAGACATTACATCATCCAGGAGAAGAATAGGATTATCATTTATTATTTTTTTTACCAGTTCAATTTCAGCAAGCTTTAGAGATAAAGCTGATGTTCTTTGCTGCCCTTGAGATCCATAAACTCTTACATCAGTTTTATTGATATATATTCCAAAATCATCTCTATGTGGTCCCGACATTGTTGTTGTATTTTTTATATCAATATCTCTCTTTTTTTTCAGAACCTCTTCGTAATTTTCCTCATTTACACTTGGTTCATATAATAATTCTATAGTTTCTTCTTCTGAAGTAAGATTCTTATGAATTTCTTTTATAATCTCATTTGTCATCTCAATAAAATGACGGCGCTCTTTTATTAAAGCCCTTCCAGCTTCAGCAATCTGCATATCCCATATATCAAGGGTATCTTCCATTCCCTTATTAAATGCTATCTGCTTTAATGTACTATTTCGCTGCTCAAGTATTTTATTGTAAGTAGACAGATTACTATAATATAGACGACTTAACTGACATAGTTCCATATCCATAAATCGTCTTCTTTCACCAGGTCCATCCTTAACAATTGATAAATCCTCAGGTGAAAAAATAATAATATTTATCAGACCAAATAGCTCAGTCGACCTTTTTATTGGAATTCCATCTATTGCAATTCCTTTATTTCCAGCATTCTTTAAATTAACATCTATTCTGTGCTTAACATCTCTTTTATTGACTGTAAGTTTGATAAATGAATTCTCTTCACCAAACTTTATTATATCCTTATCTTTAGACTTTTTATGAGATCTGGTAGTTGCCGCCAGATATATAGCTTCCAGAATACTGGTCTTTCCCTGAGCATTATCTCCATAAAGAATATTAATCTTGTCACTGAACTTCATATCCAGATTTTCATAATTTCTGAAATTTTTTAAAGCAAGTGAATCTACATACATTAATTATTCTTCAACCTTTACAGAAATATTATTATATTCAAATACATCACCACTATAGAGTTTCTTTCCTCTTCTGGTGTCTACTTCACCATTTACTTTTACAAGTCCATCCTGGATGACCATCTTAGCATCCAAGCCAGAACCGACCATGCCAGCCTTTTTCATAGCCTGACCAAGCTTTATAAATTCTTCGCCTTCGCGCAATTTTATTGTTTCCATTTTTATACCTGATTATTTTATACCTGATTAATCTGTACTCTATTTTTTTTAACCAATTTTTTAAATGATTTAATTATTTATTATTTTGTATTCTAGTAAGCATCTGGATTGATGTTGATAGGAAGAATTACATAGGTAAATGTCTCTTCCACATCTTTGATAATACAAGGACTCTTTGAATCATTCATATAGATATTTACCTTATCATCATCAATAACTCTAAGGGCATCCATGATGAAGGAAGGATTGAAACCAATGATAATCTCATTTCCTTCTTTCTCAATTTCCATTTCCTCATTGATAGAACCTTTATTTGTATCAAGTTTGATATAAAGATTGTTATCATTCTTAACACTTACAATGATTGGCTTTTTATCTGTTTCTTGAATAAGAAGTGATGCTCTATCAATACATCCCATAAGCTCATTTCTATTAGCTTTAACCATAAGAGATGAATCCATTGAAAGCATGTGCGCAATCTTGAAGTACTCACCTTCAATAAGACGGGATACTACTCTTGTATCATCAAACTCAAAACTCATATTTTTATCAGAGAAATATATATTTACATTCTTATCAGCTTCTCCACCAATAATCTTACTTATTTCCTGAAGTGTCTTTCCTGGAACAACAGCTGTAAGATCTGAATTTTCTCCCTTAAGGTTGATCTTTCTCATTGAAATTCTATGACCATCAAGAGATACAACTGAAAGAACATTATCCTTAACTTCAAAGAGCTCACCACTCATAAGCTTTGAATTTTCATTTTCAGAAATTGAGAATATTGTCTGTCTTATAACATCTTTAAGACTAAGCTGAGATATTGATATACTCTTATCTTTATTTACTGCAAGGAGTTCTGGAAAATCTTCTCCTGACCAACATGGAATATCAAACTTAGATTTTTCACATATAATAGTTGTTTTATAGTCATTGCTGGTTTCAATATCTATATCACTATCTTCCAGCTTTCTAATAATATCTGAGAAAAGCTTTGCATTAAGAGCAACCATACCTTCTTCGATGATTGTACAATCTATATAAGTCTCAATACCTAGATTAAGATTGTTAGCTGTAATCTTAAGCTTTCCATCTTTAGCTTCTAATAAGAAACACTCAAGAATAGATTTAACAACCTTAGCTGATACTGCTTTAGATACAATATTAATTCCACCAAGAAGTGTCTTCTTTTTACATTTAATTCTCATTTACTATATACTCCTTTCAATAAAGAAAACTTATTGATTCAATTTATTTTTAATTTGTAAATTACTATTTTTCAGCAGCGCGCTGCATCTAACATATATTATATATAATATTATTAGTAATAATAATTATAGTAGGTGTGATTATGTTGAAATGCCATTCAAAGCCTTATAAATAAACGATTTTTTCATGTTTATAAACGCCTTTTTAAAATGTTATTTCAGTTTTCATACTGTTGATTACTCTGTTTTTATCCATAAAAAACTTCAAATCATAAAACTTTTAAATCATAATTTTTATAGTTTTCAAAAAGTTATCAATACTACTTTATTAACATTGTTGTTTTTATGTGGATTAGTTTTGTGGATTAAGCTTATTTATTATGACATTTAATGAACTTTCAAATTGACTATCTTTTTTAGTCTTTTCTTCTATTCTTTTTATACCATTATAAACTGTAGCGTGATCCTTTCCTCCAACAGTTTCTCCAATTGCCTGAAGACTTTTGTCAGTAAGTTGTCTACAAAGATACATTACTATCTGCCTAGCTAAGGCAATATCTTTACTTCTCTTACTGGATTTAATGTCAGAGATACTAACATTCATATGTTCAGAAACTGTTGATAATATGAAATCAGGTGTAATATTTTTCTCCACATCTTTAGTTATAAGATCTTTCAAAGTTTCCTTTGCAAGATCTAAAGTAAGTGGTTCATTTATAAGTTTTGAATAAACACTTAGTTTATTTAATGCACCTTCAAGTTCTCTAACATTTGAGACAATGTTCTCAGCTATATATACAAGTATTTCTTCAGGCATGTTGATAATGCCACCCTTTTCTGCTTTATTTCTAAGGATAGCCATTCTTGTTTCATAATCAGGAGCCTGAATATCAATAGGAACTCCCCATTCAAATCTAGAACGAAGTCTTTCATTTAGTTCTTTTATCTCCTTAGGTGGTCTATCTGAGGAGATAATTATCTGTTTTTTTGCTTCATATAGATAATTAAATGTATTAAAGAATTCCTGCTGAGTTCTTTCTCTACCAATAATTTCTTGAATATCATCTACTATTAATACATCAACCTGACGATATTTCTGACGAAATTCCTCAGTTTTATTCTTCTGAATTGCTTCTATAATATCATTTGTAAATGTTTCAGCTGAAGCATATAGAACATTCATTGATGGATTATGCTGCAGAATAAAATGAGCAATAGACTGTATAAGGTGTGTCTTACCAAGTCCAGATCCTCCGTAGAGGAAAAGTGGATTAAGCGCATCCTGGCTTGGAAGGTCTGCAACTGCAGTACAAGTAGCATATGCATGTCTATTACTTTCACCAACAATAAAATTTTCAAATGTATATTTAGTATCCAGATTACTTTTTCTTATAGCCTGATAATAGTCAGCACTATATGGATTATCATCTAAATCATCTTTTATAGTAATCTTTTCATTTTTAACAACAAATTTATATTTTTCATCTATTACTATGTCTAAATCTGAATTATTAAATATCTCTCTAATAGAAGAAAGAAGGAACATATCATATCCTTTATTATGAAGATAATCTACACCATGCTTTCCTCTTCTTTCATCCACATAAAAATAGATGGTATTTCCATCAACATCAAAAATACTCAGAGGTCTTATCCAGGTTTCTATAATAATCTTTGAAACATCGTAGTGCATTTCTAAGTTATTAAGAATATTATCCCAATTATTCGATATTTCTTCTATTAAATGGTCACTCATTTAATTTTTAGCCTCGATTTTACTTTGTTTGACAAAAATGTTAAAAAATAAATAAAAATGCAATTATAAGCCTTATATCAAGCTAAAAAGGGTATATAAGGCAAAAACGCACTTCTATATTTTACTACAATACTAGTTTTTTCTCAAGGTTAAATGAATTTAAATAATAACCAGATAATAATAGCTTATGTTAAGTGAAATCGATATTACATGTTGATAATAAAAAACATCAAAAATGTAATAAAAATGGGGATTAGATGAATTATGAAACAGTTAATAAACATTATTTGGGTAAGTTATCAACATTTTATTCACAAATTGTGGATAAATTATGTCAACAAATTAAATTTTCACTGCTTTTTTCCGTAATTGTATGGTTTTATCCACATTTTTCTTCTATATATTCTTCTATATATAATAGTATTTATAAAAATATTTATAATTGTATTTAATTTGTATATAATTTTGTATTTAATTTTGTATTTATTTTTTATTTAATTTTTTGTATTTAATATAGTAGAAACTCATTCACATTTTTTTATTTAAAAAGTCATATATATTCCTAAATTACTTGACTTTTAAAGGGTTAAAAAATATAATAGTGTAGATTTGCCCTCTTTTCATATATTTAAGAGTGGCATAAGGAAAAATTATTAACATATAAAAACATCTTACTAAAGAAAGGAAGGAAAAAATTATGAAGATGACATTTCAGCCAAAGAAAAGACAGCGTTCAAAGGTTCATGGATTTAGAAAGAGAATGAGTACAGCTAACGGACGTAAGGTTATCTCAGCAAGAAGAGCTAAGGGTAGAAAATCTCTTACTGTTTAATTTAATTGTTATTTAAATTGTTCTATTAGTAATGAATAAATAATAATGAATACATCAAATAAAATTATTTCATTAAAAAACTCCAGAGAATTTAGCCAGGTGTTTAATCACAAGAAATCGTTGGCAAACAGACTTTTAGTAATGTATATCTATCCAAATGGATTAGATCATAATAGAATTGGAATCTCTGTGAGTAAAAAAGTCGGTAATAGTGTGGTAAGACATAGAATAAAACGTCTTATTAGAGAAAGTTACAGATTGAACAGGCATAATATTAAAGAAGGATTTGATATTGTTTTTATAGCTCGTAATTCGGCAAAGGGAAGGTCTTTCTCTGAAATGGAAAGTGCTTTCCTGCATTTATGCCGGTTACATCATATTGTGAGCGAGTAAAATATTATGCAAAAATTAGAACGAAAATAATTTGTTAAATAATTAGTAAAGAAATTTGCAGTAGAATTTTTTAATTTATTTATTCAAATATTAGTGTTATGAAAAAAGTTTGTATAGCAATAATAAAATTCTACAGAAAACATTTGTCACACCTAAAAGGACATGGAACTTGCATCTTTATCCCTACATGTTCGGAGTATGCGATCCAGGCTTATGAAAAGTATGGGTTCTTTAAAGGAACTCTTCTTTCTGTGTGGCGTATACTCAGATGCAATCCTTTTAGTAAAGGTGGGTATGATCCCGTTCCTTAATCCTAGGGGTTCTGCTTGAGGAGAAAACAATGATATTAACACAGAATTCTGGCATTATCATGGGACCAGTTTCTAGATTACTTGGTCTAATTTTTAATGCTATCTATACTCTGTTTAATGGTATGGGTGTTGAATCAATTGCTCTTAGTATTGTGGTATTTACAGTATTAATAAGACTTATTCTGTTCCCATTTACACTTAAACAGACAAGGTCTTCAAAGATACAGAATTATCTTAGACCGGAATTTAATAAAATTGCAAAGAAATATAAGGGCAAGAAAGATCAGGAATCTATGCTTGCTCAGCAAAAAGAAACAAGAGAATTACAGGAAAAGTATGGAATTAAGATGACACAGGGTTGTCTTACATCTATTCTGCAGTTTCCTGTATTTATTGGTCTTTATAATGTAATTCAGAATATTCCTGCATATGTTCCTAAAGTAAAGGCAATGTATGAGCCAATAGCTTCTGAGATTATGAGGACTGATAAAGGTTATAATATTATTACTCAGTTTGTTGAGGATAATAAGATAACTCGTATTGCTTCAAAGCTTACTGAATTTGCTTCATCAACTGATGCTACATCTGGAGATGGTCTTAAGTCATTTAATAGCGTAATTGATATTCTCTATAGATGTAATGATGATCTTCTTACAAAGTTATCAGATACATTTACTGCTAATCCTGAGGTTGGTAGATTAATAGGTGAAAGTAAGAACCAGATTGAAGCAATCAATCATTTCATATTTGGTATTAATCTTTCAGAAGAGCCTGGATTTAAGCTCTCTCCTGCATTAATTATTCCAATAGCTGCATTTATATGTCAGTTCTTATCTATGCTTGTTGTTCCAATGAATGAAACTGGTGATCCACAGCAGGATGCACAGATGAAGTCAATGAGAAGATCAATGTACTTCATGCCATTTATGTCTTTATTTATTACTATAAAGGCACCTGCAGGTCTTGGTATTTATTGGGCTGTTTCTGCATTAATGGGATTCCTTATTACAGTAGGAATTAATTTCTACTATGACCATATTGATATGGACAAGCTTGTAGAAAAGCAGATGGCAAAGGCAGCTAAGGATATTGAGAAGAGAAAAGCTTCTGGTAAGAAGACTTTTATGGAAAGAATGTCAGAGTCAATGATGGGCCAGACTGAAGAGCAAGAGACTAAAGAAACAAATAAGTCTATGAATAAGTTTGGTAATATGAATCTTAAGAATTTTGAATCAGAAGTTGATACTACAGAAGAAGCTGATAGTATAGATGATTCATCAGATAATAATAGTTCTGCATCTGCTCCTAAGAAGGGTTCACTTGCAGATAAAGCAAATGCCGTAAAAAGATTTAACGATACGGGGGTAAAGTAAGAAAATGGAATTTAGAGAATTTTCAGGTAAAACAGTTGATGATGCTATCATTGAAGCAGCAACATCACTTGGAATTGCCAGTTCAGAACTGGAGATAGAGATTGTTAATAAGGGTACATCAGGATTTCTTGGTTTAGGATCTAAGCCAGCAGTTATCAAGGCTAAGCCAAAGCAGGAAGTTAAAGATGAAATTGATGAGATTCTTGCTACAGCTAAGAAGCCAGGGCAGAAAAAAGCTAAAAGTGCTCCAAAGCCAGCAGCAGCTCCTGCTCCAGAAAAAGTAGAGAAGTCATTCGAAGAGAAGCCAGCTAAGGCAGAAGTTAAGAATGATTTTGAGAAAGTTGAAAAAGATTTTAGTAGCAATTATAACGAAGATAAGAGAGAAGAATTTCTTGAGCCAGCTGAAATTGATGATTCAATTATTGATGAGACAAGAGCTTATCTTGAGCAGTTATTCAAGGCTATGGATCTTGAAGCAACAATAGAAATTTCTCTTGATAAGATGACAAGAACAATGAATATTGATGTTGAAGGACCAGAGATGGGAATCATCATTGGTAAGAGAGGTCAGACACTTGATTCACTTCAGTATCTTATCAGTTTATTTGTAAATAGAAAATGTGATACATATCTTAGAATTAAACTTGATACAGAGAATTATAGAGAGAGAAGAAGAGAAACTCTTGAAAATCTTGCTAAGAACATTGCATTCAAGGTTAAGAAATCAAGAAGATCATTTACTCTTGAACCAATGAATCCATATGAGAGAAGAATTATCCACTCTACACTTCAGGGTGATAAGTTTGTTGCTACAAAATCTGAAGGCGAAGAGCCAAATCGTAGAGTTGTAATCTATCCAAAAAAATTCAATAAATAAGTTTTATAGAAAAGAATATATATTCTTTTATTAATAAGTTATTAGTTTAACACTCTTCACAATAACTAATAAATTATAAAAACCCTTCTTATTGATTTTCTAAGAAGGGTTTTTTATTTGAATTTATTTGTTTGTTATTAATATTGTGAATAAAACTACATAAAATGTTGATAACTACTGTGTTATGATCATCATATTGATCTTATGACCTAGATCAGAAAACTTTTTCTCATATTCAGTCATGATATTTCCTTCATTATATTCAGAGTTATGAAGGTCTCTGGTTTCAACAAGAATATTCCATCCACATTCTTTTGCTGTTTCTACTGAAAAATCAAAAAGCATAATATTATCTGTTTTGAAAGTAACTTTTCCATCTTTCTTCATTATATTTGTATATCTCTTTAAAAATCTGTCGGAAGTCAGTCTTCTTTTTGCATTTCTATCTTTTGGCCAAGGATCAGAAAAGTTTAAGAAGATATTATCAACTTCATCTTTATCAAATACATTTTCGATATATTCAGCATCCATTCTTATAAATGTAAGGTTTGGAATATCATTTCCCTGTTCCTTTTCTTGCTCTCTTTTTTCAATTGCTCTCAGCAGAACACTTGAGTATTTTTCAATTCCAATATAATTGATATCAGGATTTCTTTTGGCACTTTCCATGATAAATGTACCTTTTCCCATTCCAATCTCAATATGTATAGGATTATCATTTCCAAAGAATTCTCTCCATTTGCCTTTCATTGATTCTTCATCATGAACCACAAAAGGGCTTTCTGCAATTACTTCTCTGGAACCAGGAATATTTCTTAGTCTCATTTTTTCCTCCAAAAATATAATTATTAACAGGTATCATACTGTAATTTAGTTTTTTCCTGTTTTCGTTTTACTAAAAGATATATTAAAAGATATATTTAAAGCACTTTTCTAATGATATATTAACAAATTTTAAAAATCAACACGAAAACCTTGATAAATGTGGAAAACTCTTGAGGTTTTGGTGAAAAAGTAGGATAATTATATGGATTATGTTTATTTATGGTTGAGAAGATTATGAAGAAAAAGAAAATTGCTTCTTTATTGATATTATTAATAATTTTAAATTTATTTACATATATTTTTCCATATAGTAATTCTGGTTCTATAGCTAATCAATTAATTGGTTCGGAAGATGCATTTACTGTTAATGCTGCTTCTGCTAATTCAGTTGGTGAAGCGCTTAGTAAGGAGAATACTGTAAGAAGAAATTCATCTGCTATTGAGATTGCAGGAAATGCTACTACCACTGATGCGAATATTGTTCCTTCAGATGGTCCGGATATCAATGCTGCTTCTGCTATTGTTATGGATGTGGATACAGGTGATATATTATATGAAAAATATGCTCATGAAAGACATTACCCTGCAAGTATAACAAAGGTAATGACTTGTCTTCTTGCAGTTGAAAACGGAAATGTAAATGATGAGATTACTGTTTCCGAAAATGTTATGAGCCAGGTTGAAATGGATAGTTCTCGTATAGGACTTCAGGCAGGTGAAACACTTACTCTTAGAGATGCATTATATGGTATGATGCTCAATTCTGGAAATGAATGTGCTCTTACTATTGCGGAATATGTTTCTGGATCTACTGAAGGTTTCGCAGATATGATGAATGAGCGTGCAAGAAAACTTGGTTGCACAGATACTCATTTTGTTAATCCAAATGGAATTCATAACGAAGATCATTATACAAGTTGTTATGATATGGCTCTTATCGGATGCGCTGCTTATCAGTATCCTGAATTTAAGAAACTTATATCTTCACAGAGTTATACAATACCAGAAACTAATCTAAATGAGGCAAGAGATTTATGGCAGGAAAATAGATTAATCTGGTCTGGAAATAAAGATTATTATTATCAGTATTGTACAGGTGGAAAGACCGGATATACTGAAACATCATTAGCAACTCTTATATCATTTTCTGAAAGAGATGGAAGAAGATTTGTTACAGTAGTAATGAAGTGTAATCCAACTACTGAATCTTATAGTGATACTATAAAACTTTGTGAGTTCTGTTATAACAAGTATAAACTTTGTAAACCATTAACAGAATTTAGTTTTTCATCTCCAAGTGATGAAGAGTATAGTCTACTTTCGAATTATTATAATGATCTTAATCATGAATTACCTAAATATTATGTAAACCAATCTTATTCATTTTATATTAGATCACATGTTGATGATTCTGAGATAGAAAAGAATATAACTTATCTAGATCGGCCGGTTGGAAATACAGCTGGTAAGATTACATTTTGGTATCGAGGTAATCAATTAGGTGCGGTAGATATTACAGTAAGATTACCGTCTGTTGTTGCATCTTCCACTGATGCGATAATTGAATCCAATAATGAACCTGAGCCTGTTCCTAAGTATAAGACTTGGACAGTAAGATTAGTTCTTATAATCATTATTCTTTTCCTTCTTGTATTAATTGTCATTCTTATCGTTAAGATATTTAAACAATTAAGATATTATAATGTTAAGAGTACAGTTAAGTACTACCCTATCAGTCGTGATATGAGAATAAAGGCTAATCAGGAAAGACTAAAAAAAGAAAAGGCTGAAAGAGACGAAATAGTCAAAAAGATAGAAAGTAAGAGAAAAAAACAATAATATAGAAGAGGAAAGCTATGAAAAAAGAGTATTCTACAGTATTAAATGTTATTGAAGAAATGATGACTTATTTCAGTAAGCTTAATAATGAACATGAAACAAAGCTACAGGAGTATAAAGCCAAACTTTTTGAAATTAATATAAAACTGGATGAACTTGTAAAAACTCAAAATGTATATTCTCTAAATGTTGATTATAGAAAAAATATATTTAGTCCTATAGTTTTTGAACCTGAAGAATCAGAAAAAGAAGCAGAGATTAGAAATGAGATAAATTCACTTCAGGCTCTTCAGAATAAGTATGAATATGGTATAAGTGAAGAAAGTATATATATAAAATCAATAGATAAGAGAATTAGGAATTTAAATGAAGCAAAGAATTCTCTTTCTGCAATAATGAATGAATTGGATTCACAAAAGGAATCGAATCGTAAAAAGGATATGATCATTGAAGCAGATAGGATTAGAGAACAGAAAAGACTTAATGACGAAAAAACAAATGAATTAAAAGATGAAATAAAAGTTAGAAGTCATTTGGAAAATATTCTCATGCTATCGACTTATGATGATACTCTTCTATCAACTATGCTCGATAAGAAAGTGAAATCAGTTATTGAGGATAATAACAAAAAAATTGAAGATGCTAAAGGATTTATATTTGGTACACCTGGAAGAAGTAAAACTCTTCTAGACGAAGTAACTAATTCTCAGAAAGCTTTAGTTCAGTCAATTAATGGTCAATTGAACAAGATGAACTATGAGTTTGATGATGAAATGCCTATTAAAAAGATGCTTAAAGATTATATAGAAAAAGAAATGGGTAAACATACAAATATTAAATATTCATATTCTATAGATGGAATAGAAACTATTCCCGACTATATTAGATATGTAGCATTAAATTCATTACTTAATATATTCTTTGAAAATATTTATAAACATTCAAAGGCAAGTATGGTTTCATTTAAAGCTGATGAAGTTGATGATATATTATATTTTGAAATTAGAGATAATGGAATAGGTATTCCAGATAATTATCTTGAAAAAACTGAATGGTATAGTGGAATAAAAAGAGCTAAAGAATTACTCTTTATGATTTCTGGAAAGTTGGAAATAAAAAATGATAATGGAACTATCGTAAAGTTTTCGTTTAATCATGAATAAATATTGTATTAATCTTATCTTACTATAATTAAATATATTTAATTTATTATTATGGATTATTCATAGAGTATTTAGATGTAATATAGTGAGAAAAAATACAAATATAAAAGAATTATAAAAGAAATATAATAGATATATAATTGATATATAATGGAGGAAAAAATGAAAGAAAAAATTATTGGTATTTTAAACAATGTTATTGATTTTATGTCTGAGGATCAAATTGCAGAGTTTATTGAACAACCACCAAAGAAGGAATTAGGTGATTACGCATTTCCTTGTTTTAGATTAGCAAAGGAATTGCATAAAGCTCCTCAGATGATAGCTGCAGATATAGCCGATCAGATTAAGTCTGGTGATTCAGATATTTCTTTCTTAGATAAAGTTGATGTTCAGGGTGCATATGTTAATTTCTTTTTAAAGAAAACAGAATATGTAAAAACTATTATAGAATCAAGTATAGATGATAATTATGGCAGTTCAACTATTGGAAATGGAAAAGTTATATGTATAGATTACTCTTCTCCTAATGTAGCAAAGAATTTCCATGTTGGACATCTTAGAACAACTGTTATAGGTAATTCATTATATAAGATATTTACAAAGCTTGGATATAAGGTTGAAAGAATTAATCATCTTGGTGACTGGGGAACACAGTTTGGTAAGCTTATTGTTGCTTATAAGAATTGGGGTTCTGAAGAAGCTGTAAAAGAAAAAGGAATTGAAGAACTGATGCGTCTATATGTTCTCTTCCATGATAAAGCTGATGAGGACGAAAGTCTTAATGAAGAAGCAAGAGCTTGGTTCCATAAGATGGAGACTGGAGATGAGGAAGCATTAAAAATATGGAAATGGTTCTATGATATAAGTTTAGAAGAATTCAAGCGTGTATATAATCTTATGGGTATTGAATTTGATCATTATACAGGTGAAAGCTTCTATCGTGATAAAACAGCTGGAGTTGTAAAAGAACTTGAATCAAAAGGTCTTCTTGAGGACAGTGAGGGAGCAAAGATAGTTAATCTTGAAAAATATGATATGGCTCCTTGTCTTATTCTTAAAAATGATGGTAGTTCAATATATGCAACAAGAGATATTGCAGCTGTAGAATATAGAAAGAAAGAATATAACTTTGAAAAGTGTTTATATGTAACAGGACAAGAACAGAAACTTCATTTTGCTCAGGTGTTCAAAGTTATGGAACTTCTTGGAAACGAATGGGCAAAGGATAGTCTTATTCATATTCCTTATGGTCTTGTTAGTTTATCTGGAGAAAAACTTTCAACCAGAGGTGGTAATGTAATCTATGCTGAAGATATTTTACATGAAGCTATAAATAAAATTAAGGAAATAATAAATGAGAAAAATCCTGATCTTTCTGAGGAAGAAAAAGAAAATGCTGCAAGAATAGTTGGTGTTGGATCAGTAATATTCAATGATCTCTATAATCAAAGAATAAAAGATGTATCTTTCAGTTGGCAGCATGTTACAAGCTTTGAAGGAGAAACAGGACCATATGTTCAATATACATATGCAAGATGTTCTAGTATTTTAAGAAACTTTACAGATTTTGTTCCTTCAAGTGATATAGATATAGATGTTTTAACTGATGATGCATCAGTTGAATTATTAAAAGAAATCAGTAGATTTAATGATGTTATAGCTGAAGCAGCTGAAAGATATGAACCATCTGTAGTTGCTAGATATGCTGTTGATCTAGCTCAGGTATTCAATAGATTCTATACAGAAAATAGAATTTCTGTTCCAGAAGAAAATATTAAAAACGCTAGACTTACTCTTACATATATTACTAGAAGAATATTGAAAGATTCTCTTGATCTACTCGGTATTGATGTAGTTGAAAGAATGTAAGTTTATGATATTTATATTTATACTCATATTTTTGTAAATAGGTATATATCAAATAATTACTTCCCTCTCTGATGAATAATTCTTCAGAGAGGGATTTTTTATGTTTCACGTGAAACATAAAAAATATAAAATAATAAAAAAATATATAATATGATATTATGATGTGGGTGTCAAAAGTACCTTTTGATACCATATGATATACGGATTGCTCCATTTCTTACGAA
>CAMNGU010000037.1 GCA_946538525.1 uncultured Lachnospiraceae bacterium | reverse complement strand
TATCAAACCCAATAATATATGGATCCTCGTCTTTCTTCAGTTCTTTTCTTACAAAGTCATTAATCATAATATTATTATAAGGATTATAATTAATTGTTATAGGCACATGAAACATAAACTGATTCTCTGAGAATCTCTTATCTTTAATTATGTCATACTCAAATGTAACTTCTTTTCTTGGATTATCTGGATTTTTAGTTTTTATTGGGACATTTGCTGGATGAGTAACCTTAGCAGGTATACTCTTTTTCCTATAGAACAATTCCGCACCACCATTAAGCTTTATCACTGGATCAGCAATATTTTCCTTTGAAAAAGCATTTAAAAAGTATAATGTATGCAGATTAGGAGTACCATGACTTTTTTCAGAAAAGTCTTTATTATATAATTTAAAAAGATATATACTTCCTTGCTCAACTAAATCATTAATATAATCCTCGTCAATTTTATCAAAATATATTTTATATCCACCTGCCACAACATCATTATAAAACTCACTGATATTGCTATATTCTGATGGTTTCTTAAATGAAAAATCAAATGAAGAAGACCAATCAGGATGTTTTTTTATAGATTCAATATAGAATCCAATTAGTTTTCTGCAGTCTTCTAGATTAAAACCCTCACCTTTTTTAAATGAACCACTATTTTTTATCCGCAATATTTCAGCTGAAGGAGTATATTCCACTAACCCTTTTTTACTGAAGAAAACTTTAGGCAGCATTTTACTTGGATCTGGCAAATATTTATAAACTAACTTTTCATATACTTTTCCATCAACATTCGATTTAGGATAAGAATCTAGTATTTTACTATTTCCTTTATCAATAATAGCAACATAGTAATTACCATCTTTCCTCAATAATACAGACCGATAATCAGATTCTTTATTTCTATCCCAGCCTCCTAACAATTGAGGATTTTGGAAATATAGTTTATATTTCTCCTTTGAGTAAGGTTTTTTAGTTAAGTAATTTCTTGTTTTATTATATAAGTCATCTAAATCTATCAAGGAATCAAGAATAGAACTAATTTCTCCATAAAAAATCTCATCTCTTCCTTCCTCCTTTCCCGTTCCATATATAGATTTAACTAATAACTGCAACCCCTTTAGTTCATCTAGAAGTATTTTTATTGAAGAGACCAGCGAAATATTTTTTATGATTTTTAAATCCTTATTATGTTTATTAACTTCATCAATAAAGCACCTATTCGCGTCTTTGATTGCTTTAACAGCTTCTCCAACTTCATTTCTATAAACAGCTATAATATCTTTACTCGTATCACTCGTATCAGACAATGCATCTTTCATATATTCAAGCGAGAAGCTTTCAATAGATTTATAAGCTTTCCTTCTTTTGTCATCATATTTTTCATAATCATTTATTGTATTAGTTGCGTGTTCCTGATCATATCTTTCATTCCACACATTAGAAAAAGAAGCCCAATCACCAGTAACTTTTTTTGATATAGTATTTATGTAACCATCATTTTTTATATAAATCCCATCCAAATTATAATCATCAATAGCATTAAAAATATCAACAGACTTGCTTAAAACAGCTCCTTCTTCATCACTCATCAAATTATATAGCTTCGTGATAGCATCTATTACTTCCTCATCTGTTTCAAATGCATCTATATAAAACGAACCACTTTCAGAAGGAGTTAAAATCTGTTTATACATCACCTTAAGTTTAGCCAATTTTTTATTTTTATCTTTTTTTGATAATTGCTGATTATAAAGGTTTATATATTCATTCAGTCCCTGAATCTTCAAATTGTTTTCATCAAAATATCCACCAATCAACCTATTATATTTATCTATACCAGACTGAGATAATACCTTATTAAAGTAACTCACATTTGTAAGCTCACTAATATCAATACCAAAATCCAGTTTGATTTTTTCCAATTTATCCTTAGATATAGTTTCTAAAAATTCTTTTAGAACAGGAATATTGCTTAAAAATCTTGGAAGATTTTCATTAACACTCCTATAACCAATGGCTGTTGCCTTTGCTTCATCAGAATAAATATTCTCTCTATTCATTCTAAAACCTTCAAATGCGGTTGCAAATCCTCTAAATAAATTTACCTTCTCAATCGATTCTTTATCCTGAAGGAAATCAGGAAGAATCTTTTCTATGAGTTTTTTCGGTGATAAATCTTCATAATTTTTATTCCCTTTAAATTCTTTAGATATCTGTTTGCGCATATCGGATTCTAAATCCATCATACTCTTAAGTTCATCTTCTGATTTGTTGCTCTTGAAAAATAGCCCCGCATACTCATCAATTTTATCTATTTTAAAATCAGTAAGAATATACTCAATAAAGAAGCGATGGTATATATCCATATATTTCTTTACTTCTTTAAAATTTTCACTTCTTTCTTCATCCTCGAATAAAAGATTTTTCAAATCAATATTTTCTAAAGTTTTTCCAACTGGAATTGCCCTAAACCTCAATGTCTTTGATACACTATTAATTCCTATAAATCTGTCAATTTTTTTCATTTTCAAAATCCCTCCTCTTCATGAATTCTGTAGTTTCAAAATATATTATACTATATCAGCTGTCCAGTTTATCGGACATATATTTGTTGTATAATATACTTTAGTGCGCTTTTTTATTCACAATCTATGCACCCCTTATACAAAACCACTTTTATAGATTGCTCATCCATATAATTATAACACCGTATCACTTTATCAAGCCAATATTTCGTTCAATAAAAAAGGAATCCAGCTCATTTCGCCAGATTCCTTTGATTTATTTAGTAGCTAATTATTTAATTCTAGTCACACTCATCAACAAGATCATAATCTGTTGTGTCATAGGACTTGATTCCGCCACCTGACTGAACTATATAGATGTAGTCGCCGATTACGATTCCTCTAGTATCATTCATTACTGATCCACCATATGAAGCATCGTCCTCATCGCCAATCTTCTCATCCATCTTAAACTGGAAGCCCTTCTTCTCATCGTAGTTCATAACCAGATAATAAGCACCTTCCTTATCCTCATCATAGTTCTCTATTATAGCGTCATACTCATCTTCATACTCTTCCTTGAACCAATCCTCCTCAAGATAGTAATAACCTTCAGCATTAACAGAGAATCCAAATGTTCCATCTTCCTTATTGAACATAAATGCATTTCTATTATTCAGCACAGATGCTGCCTGATAGTTATAAAGAATCTCTGTGTTCTCTTCCTTAATATCATAAGGATCATTTATATCGAACATTGTAAGCTTGATGCAGTTGCTCCATCCTGTGCTGTCTGTATCATAACCAACTCCCAGAAGCTTTCCATCACCATATGGATGGAGGTAAGCTGAGAAGCCAGGTATCTTTAGATAATCTGTTATCTCAGGATTCTCTGGATCTGATAAATCTACCGCAAAGAGAGGATCTGTATTTCTAAATGTTACAAAATATGCTGTTTCTCCCATAAATCTAGCTGAACGTATTGTCTCGCCCTCAGCCATTTTCTTTATAACTGATACCTTATCAAGATTCTCATCAAATACATAAAGTGCATTGTACTGTGTCCAATTTGAATCACGATAGGTTGTTACAGCTCTTAAATAACCATTATACTCATCAATACTGTAATCGTCATTCAGATATCCAGGAAGCTTAGCCTTTGTTTCATAACCAAGTTCTCCGTCCTTGTAGGAAATCTTGATAATCTTTGTATCATCTCCATAAGAGAAGCTTGTCCAATCATAAACATAATCTGTAAGATAGATATTATTTTCGCTTACATACATTGTATCGCTTCCTGCAAGGATAGCCATTCTATCAATATAGCTGGCCTTATCAACATCGATAGATGAGATTACTTCGAATTCGCCGTTGTAAATATCCTTCTGAACATAGAGGTCATCATTTTCTATAAGTTCTCCATCTACATCAGGAATATATGTTTCATACTTCTTCTTCTTAAGCTGATCAAGGTCAAAACTCTTTCTTGAGAATGTGTAGAGAATACCATTTACCATTCTTGAATCATCATATGAACCACTCTGCTCCATTGTATCAACAAGTTCTGGCTCACCTTTGTCGCTAATATCATAAATTGCTACAAATGTTCTATTGTCTGTTCCGTAATATGAACCATAGTACGAATTATCATAATTTGTTCCAAGAAGTACAAGCTTGTCTCCATAAATGTACATTTCTTTAAAGTAATAATCATCCTCTAATACATTTACAGAACCTTCCTTAGTAATCTTTCCATCAGCTACACTATAGAAGTAAAGATGTTCTGTATATGAATCATATTCATAAATGTATTTTCCATCTGTCTTAATGATATCTGCTTCAGCAACACCTTCAGTCCTGACATTTGTATCTGTAAAGCTTTCTCCTTCACTCTTTGCAGCAGCACCTGATGTAGTAAGTGTTGCACCCTGTGAAGGATTAGCTGCTGATTCATTTGCTGATTCTGCATCTGCAGTTTCCTCTACTGCGTAATCCTCATAATCAACATACATCTGCTCTTCCTGATATTTCTTGAAATCTTTCAGATAATTATATGCCATCTCATAATTATCAGTTTCTTCCTTATCGAAAAAAAGATTTACTTTCTTGGTGGTATTAATATTATTCATCTGACTGGACTCTACAGCATCCTCTGTATTTACATTTGCCTTTCTTACAAGTCCAATCCCCAGTCCTAATCCTGCCACCAGAAGAACTCCTGCAGCAACAAGCACTGGGATAACTATCTTCTTTGCACTGGATTTATTACCTGCTTTATCTTTTCCTTTACCACCAACCTTAATATCTTCAGTTGGAATATCCTGGCTCATACTTCTCGCATACTTTTCTTGAAGTGTCATACTTGCCAGTCTTTTTTCTAATAATTCTGGACTGAGCGAACTTGGAATAGCTTCGACGCTGTTCCGTATCTGCTCCTCCATGATATTGTCTCTATTATCCGACATAATCTAACCTCCTTACTATACCTGACCACTCTGCCCTGAGCTTAGATGATTACGCATCTTTGCCAGCGCTCTGGAATACTTTGATCTTACAGTATTCCGGTTGAGGTTCATTTCCCGGGCTATCTCTCCACTGTCATATTCTCCATAAATGGTCAATGTAACTATCCTTCTCTCCTCTTCTGAGAGTACTGAAAATGCTTGTTGTATCAAAGTCTTGTTCTCAACTTGTTCCATGGCATTTCCGGAGGTTGCCAGTGTCTCCGCCATATCTTCCACCGGAGTCTGGCTTTGCATTTCCCGTCTTCTCACATATTCTTTTAGCATTCGATTACATTTATTCGAAAGGATTTTGAATAACCAAGCCTTAAACGCCCTCTCATCCTTCAACTTGGAAATTCCCGCATATGCATCGAGAACCGTATCACTCACTATGTTCTCGGCATCTAATGGATTACCAAGAATGTAGAGAGCGGTCTTGTACAAATCTTGGTAAAACATATTGTATAGCTCTGCAAAGCTATGGGCATCGCCCAGCTTAGCTTGCTGTACTAAGATTACCATCCTTTCCTTATTGTCCATACTGACCTCCTAACTTTCGCCACGGCTGCAGTATACTTCTATAGTGCAGCCCTGCCCCCGAAGTGTTGCAATTAATTTTTTTATATCAAAATGAGAATTATAATCTAGTATTTATCTATATTTCTTTAGATTCTTTTTTACTATATTATTTAAAATATTATTTAGTTTTTTTCAGAATCTTTATCCCTATTTAAGTAATAATCTTTATATATCTCTGTGTAATTCTATATATAAATTCCACTTACAATAAACACCTACAACATAATAACATATCTTGTTATTCTATTAAACTGAATTTAGTATAGATATGTTAAAACTATAAATACCTAACAAACGAAAAGACAGCAAGTCACCTCACTGCCTTCTCTTATGTTAATGTATAGTTATATATTGCTTTTTCTAGAAATCTATTGAAACGCTTCCAGCATTTGTCTCAATCTTTATAGTCTTATCTTTTCCTGAATTGGCATTATAATCATTTTCCTTTTTTTCTCCGTCAACAGTAATATCTCCTGCAGATGAATCTATATCAAAATAATAATCAGCTTTTTCTCCGATAAGACCAAGGCTTACATCTCCTGCATCAGCTTCAATATCGATATTATCAATCTTTGTTTCGTCAACTTTTACTTTTCCTAAATTCTGCTTTGCTTCTAATCGTCCTAACTCTGATGTCAAAATATCCAGCTCACCACAATTCATGTCAAAGGTCGCACTATCCGCTATAAGTCCGCTAATCTCTGCATTTCCAGCAGATGCTTTTACACTAACATCCGTTGCTTCTGTATCTACAATCTTAACCTTGCCATAGTTCAGGTCCAAATCAATTGAACCCACGGACAGATTCTTCAGGTCAGAATTTCCAGCATTTGATTGTACCATGAGTGTTGTGATCTCATAACCATCCAGGTTAATATCCCCAGCATTAGTACATATATTTACAGTTTCAAACTTTTTTCCAGCCGGTACTGTAATTTCCACATATGGGTTTTCTTTTTCCGGATCATTTCCAAAAAGATCTAGGGAAAATGTTCCACTCTCAATTTCAGTCTTCATAGAAAGCTTTTTATCATCTACACTTATTGTTGGTTCTACATTCCCATATAAAGCGTATTTAACTTTGTACCCATCGCCCTCTACAACTGTAACCTCGGCTGCAGAAATATCTATGTCTATGCTATCAAACTCATTTAATTCCTGTTCTCCGGTTATAAGCTCCAGATTGCTGCTGGTATTAACCTTACGATTCTTATAATCTACTGTGAAGAAAATTTTTCCACCAGTGGCTAGACCTACAATAAGAAAAGCAGCTCCTGCAAGAAATAGAACAACACAAAAGATTAGTGTTATCAGTAATCCTTTCTTCATTTAGGCTTCACCTCCTCGCTGATGGATTTCTTCCGCAGACACATTTTCAAATCCTTTCCCATTTAGATTTGGACTTTGAATTTCTTGCGCCTTTTTGACTTTAGAATCATTTCTCTTTTTACTTATAAATCTTATAAGTTTTATAATTCCTTTGATGAGAAGTTCGCCAATCTTATAAAACGCAATACACATCATGGTTCCTAAAGATATGGCCACGCATGCAAATCCCACAAGAACCATGGCCTGTGATCCTGTTTCTGCCCAGAAGATTGCTGGTATTGCCGCAAGACCTGCTACAACTACACCTACTGATGCAGCAAGAAGGGATACAACAACTGCCACTGCGCAAAATATAAGAACAATGATCACTATAATTATCGAAAATGCAACTGGAAATGCGATTGGAGCAGCAAGAATCCCTAAAAGAATAAACCATATTGCCTTTGTGCTATTCTTTACACCACCTTCTTTGGTGACCTTTTCAACCTGCTTATCAGTACATTCCTCAAGGATACGAGCTGCAACATCATCCACACTACCCACAAGAGGAGTTACATCAGTAAGTTCGTCTATGCCAGCATCAAGGAAATATTCAATATAATAATTCATAGCGTCATCATAATCCGGTTTTGGAAGTCCTCTAAGCTTCCTGGATAATTCGCTTATAAATGTATTTTTATTCATTACCCTGCCCCTCCTTTCTTGTAACTTCTGTTCCTAGCAGCGCATCCACATTATATTTATAGCTAAGCCATTCTTTCTGATAAAACTCCAGTCGTCTTCTTCCATAATCTGTGATGGCATAATACCTTCGATTTCTACCCTGAAATGGCTTATCATATGTTATTAGACACTGATCTTTTGTAAGTCGCCTGAGCACCGGATATAGCGTCGACTCTGAAATATCTACCATCTCTCTAACCTTCTGCGTCAATGTATAGCCATAGGAGTCTTCCTGAGCGATTATACCAAGTACACACGCATCCAATAGTGGTGCAACTAATTGATATGTCATAGCTTTCTCCTTTCTCTAATGTTCCTAATCATTTTATATTTCAAAAGTTTCTTTTAATACCCACATCATATTATTTATATGTACAATATTATTTCGCGTTTAATACTATATGCCATATAGTATTATATGAAATCAAAAAAGTCAACAGGATTTTAAACTGTAACAAAGGAAAACCAGGTATACTAAACGAAAAAACTAAGCAAATAAAAAACTAAGTTATCCGCATATCAACGAATAACTTAGTTCCAAAATATATATTACTTTATTAATCTATTCTAGAATTACTTGAATTACTATATTTATATAGCTAGATCTAATCTAGTTTCTGTACATGGTTTGTAATGATCAGTTTTGCCTTTGCTGATGAAGTTGAACCAGCAGTGAAGTATCCCAGATATCTTCCTTCAAACATAAAGAACTGAACCAGTCCAACACTTACTCCATCCATCTTACATTTGATATAGAAACCGTTACAGGTCTTACCAGCAATTGTCATAGTATCCTGCTCAACACTCTCTACTTTAAATCCCTGCGATTCCAGCTGCTCTATATAATAATCATTACAACTTTTCATTACTTCTTTTACTCTGGAATCATTATTATCTATCTTTATAGGAGTCTGATATACTGAAAAGTCCATTAATTCTACAGTATTAGTATTCTGTACATACAGTTCAGATACTTCTTCTCCTTTACCAAGATGCCTCTTTATCTCCTCAGGACTACCATAATTAGATCCTTCAACTTCCCAGCCATCAGCTTCAAAGCTGGCTTTAAAATCAAAATATTCATTGGAATACACATTTCCTTCAAGTGTTCCAGGATCATATTTCTTACTTCCAAAAATCTTTCCATATAACGAAACAACAATAAGCACAAAAACTAATGCTATAGGAAGAATAATAAACAGCGGATTTATACCCTTCTTATGTATAACTGTAGGCTGTCCACCATATGCAGGCTGTGGTGTTCCATATGGAGTCGTCTGCTTTGGCGTTCCATATGGAGTTGTATTTTGTGCGCCCATCTGTGGACCACCACTATTATATGCATTTCCACCATACTGAGAACTGCTACCATAATTATTATCATATTGATTTCTTGGTTGCTGCCCTCCGGCATTATAGTTGCCGGCGCCATACTGCTGACTAGTCATATCATCTGGTGTATCGTAGTATGAGTTATGTATCTGCGAAGTACCATATGGATTTGGAGCACCATTGGTATTCAGATTTCCATTTGAATCTTCATTCGATTTTAATTGCATTTTTATCCCCTCATCATAAAATAAATTGACTCAATTTTACAAAGCCATATAAAAGGATAACAGAAAGAATTTTTTTTAGCAACAGCATAAACTTCTAAATAGATACCTCTTTTTCTCTTTAATAGAGATTTAATATCGTATAAATTATAGGTTTAAGCCAAATAAAAAGCGGCGACAGTATTACCATCACCGCTCAGAATTCTATATAAATTTAGATAATTACTTCTTTATAAGAAGTGACTGACCACTCATTTCAGCTGGCTGCTCCATACCCATTACCTCAAGAAGAGTAGGAACGATATCGCAAAGCTTTCCACCTTCCTTAAGTGTATATTCCTCATCATAATTTACAAGGATAAATGGTACCGGGTTAGTTGTATGTGCTGTATGAGGTTCGCCTGTCTCGTAGTTGATCATCTGCTCACAGTTACCGTGATCTGCACAGATGAAGAGAACTCCACCTACTTCCTTAACAGCTTCAACTGCAGTTCCTACGCACTTATCTACTGTCTCAACAGCTGCGATAGCAGCCTCGAGAACTCCTGTATGTCCAACCATATCAGGGTTTGCAAAGTTGATGATGATAACATCATACTCACCAGATCTGATTGCTGCATTAAGCTTTTCGCTTACTTCTGGAGCACTCATTTCAGGCTGAAGATCATATGTTGCAACAGCTGGTGAATTAACAAGGATTCTTGCCTCATCTTTGTTTGGCTCCTCAATACCACCGTTGAAGAAGAATGTTACATGAGCATACTTCTCTGTCTCTGCCAGTCTAAGCTGCTTAAGTCCCTTATTTGCAAGGTACTCACCAAATGTATTTGTAATCTCCTGCTTCTTAAATGCAACAAACTTGTTAGGTATTGTCTCATCATAATCCTTAAAGCATACATATGTGATTGGCAGGAAACCTTTTGCTCTCTTAAGGAACTTGATACACTTTGTATCTGTTGCATCACCATCCTGTGCAGCGATATCTTCATCAGTTAAGCAGAATGCCTTTGTTATCTCACGAGCTCTATCAGGACGGAAGTTGAAGAAGATAACTGAATCGCCTTCCTTAACTACTGAAAGTGGCTCACCTGCTTCATCTGTGATAACTGTAGGAATAACGAACTCATCTGTTACTCCATCATCATATGACTTCTGCATAGCCTCGATAGGATCTGTAGCCTTAACCCCCTCACCAAGCACAAGTGAGTCATAAGCCTTCTGGATACGATCCCAGTTATTATCTCTGTCCATTGCATAGTAACGACCACTGAGAGATGCAACCTTTCCGACACCGATTTCATTTGTCTTATCTACAAGTTCCTGAAGGTAATCCTTACCTGATGCAGGAGGTGTATCTCTTCCATCGAAGAATGGGTGAATATAAACATTCTCAAGACCTTCCTTCTTACACATCTCAAGAATTGCATAAAGATGTGTATTGTGGCTATGTACACCACCATCTGAAAGAAGTCCCCAAAGGTGAAGGTCACTTCCCTTCTCCTTACAATTATTTATTGCACGAAGCAGTTCTTCGTTCTTGAAGAATTCTCCATCCTGGATAAACTTTGTTATAAGTGTAAGATCTTGATATATAATACGGCCTGAACCGATATTCATATGTCCAACCTCTGAATTTCCCATCTGTCCATCTGGAAGACCTACTGCCATTCCTGAAGCAAATCCCTTCTGGTATGGATACTCAGCCTTTAACTTATCCATAACTGGAGTCTGTGCAAGATAGATTGCATTTCCTTCCTGTCTATCAGACTCACCATATCCATCAAGTACCATAAGAACTACTGGTTTCTTACTCATTTTGTTTTCTCCTTTTTATAGAATTATTTATTGATATTTATATAGAAATATTCTTTAATAACTTAGTTAACCTTGTTTTGACCTAAAGTTATATATATCTAACTAAAAGTCCACTAGATAATATAAATGATTTCTCTGTTTTTAGCAAGACCAAACTTACGCTCTACTATCATACTTTTCCAGGTATTCTTCAAGAGCAGCCTTCATATCTTCGTCAGTTACATCTGTTCTGATGACCGCCTTGCCAACACCTTCAAGCAAAACATACTTAATATATGCCCCCACTGCCTTTTTATCGCTGTGAGTATATTCAATAACCTTTGGGATAGAAGTATCATTTATCTTGTCCCCAATCCTAGGAACTTCCATATTATCAAGTATCAAAGTCGCAGCACTGTCCACCAAATCCTGCCCTATCATACCTTTATTTCTGGAAATGATACAACCAAGGATACAGCCGATCAGCACACATTCTCCATGAAGCAGCTCGAAGTTCATAAACTTCTCTATAGCATGTCCCAGAGTATGTCCAAAATTAAGGAGTTCTCTCACTCCCTTCATCTCATGCGGATCCTCAGCTACAATATCAGCCTTCTTCTGATTACTGAAGTCCAGCACCTTTGAGATAAAGTTTCTGTCCAGTGGAGACTCATTTACCTTAGATATATTTTCCTCCAGCCATGAATAGAATCCATCATCGCCGCGGATAAGTGCCATCTTCACAACCTCACCCATTCCAGAGTAAAGCTGCCTTCTGCTAAGTGTATCGAGAGTTGCTACATTTATATACACATTTACCGGCATGTGAAATGCACCAACCATATTTTTGTAGCTATCAAAATCAACTCCAGTCTTTCCACCTATACTTGAATCAACATCCGCAAGAAGACTGGTTGGAACCTGAATAAAATCAATGCCTCGCAGGAATGTGGCAGCTGTATAGCCACACATATCACCTGTAACTCCACCACCAAGTGCCAGGAGCACATCCTTTCTGGTGAACTTCTCCTCAATCAGCTTAACATAGATATCTCGTACAGTGTCCAGATTCTTGCTAGCTTCTCCCTCAGGAAATACGAAGCTGGTAACCTTTGAAAAATGGTTCTCACAAAGTTTTGTTACTGTATCCAGATAAATGGATGCCACATGCGAATCTGACACAATACAAACCTTCTTCTGCTTCTCAGGATTATAGGAAGCAAGAAAGTCCGCCAGCTCTTCAAATCCGTTAGAATAATCTATGCTATAGATTTTATTTCCCTCTTCATCCTTTACATCCCTTGAGAAAAGTGTCTTCGCTATGAACTGATTTTTCTCTCTATCATATCTATATCCGGCTGTACGAAGTTTTTCTACTATCTCCTTCTCGTTCGCGTCAGCGCTCTTAGCCAGCTCTGTCAAAGACGAATAATTATCTCTAAGCTGTGTATTGATAAAACTTAAAAGCATTATAGGATCATTTGGAATATTCATATTACTTTTTCCTTTCTTAAGCTCCTTTGATTAAGCTCAGGATGACAGTATACTACAAAAAACAGCACATTAAAAGGGGTGACCTTTCTTAAGATCACCCCTTGGCCTAGCTTATAAAGCTAAACACTTATTCATGAGTCTGTTTGTCATTGCAAAAAACCCAATCCTTTTTATTTTATTTTACTTCAATTCTTTTACAGCTAATAAATGATATTCTGTTAAAATATCGTATTAATAATTTTTATAGAAATAGCATATATTATTTGAAAAATTTTTCTAAAAAATGTGAATTACACATTTTATTAGGGTATAATAAATACCAGTAATCAATAGTAGCCAAAATTCCAGTAAATTAAACCAGAAATATAATAACTACTAAAATAAATACTAAAACAATATTAGCTATAAAAACTTAGAAGAAAAATACTAATATAATAATACAAATAAAAAATATTTCTTCTATGATATTTTATCATAGTACACCCATACTTGCACTATAAAACGCCAATTCATTGCTAGAAATATTTTACAGTTTTTTGTGCATGTTGCACAAGCCCTTTTGTGCACTTGGTACTTTTTTACAAGTAAAACCAGTCATAACCAGGGTATTTTCAGAGTGTTTTGGTTATTTTTTTAATTTTTTCTTCATTTTCAATTTTAGGAGTCAACTATAAATGTCTGAAACTCAGGAGACTAAAACTGAACATCAACGACAATATATCGCCATCGACCTGAAATCCTTCTACGCATCAGTGGAATGTTTTGAAAGAGGCCTAGATCCTCTTACAACAAATCTGGTGGTGGCTGACGAATCCAGAACCGACAAAACCATCTGTCTTGCTGTATCCCCTTCCCTTAAAGCCTATGGGATTCCAGGTAGAGCAAGACTTTTTGAAGTGAAGAAAGCCTTGGGAGATATTGAGAAAAGAACAGGAAAACCAGTGGAATATATTATCGCTCCACCACGAATGGCAAAATATATTCAATTTTCTACAGATATTTATAAAATCTATCTTAGTTATATTTCTTCCGAAGACATTCACATTTACAGCATCGATGAAGTATTTATGGATGTTACCAGCTATCTGTCTATATATAAGAAGACAGCCCATGAACTTGCCATAACCATCATTAGATCTGTATTAGAACAGACCGGTATTACCGCCACTGTAGGAATTGGAACAAATATGTATCTGGCTAAGATAGCCATGGATATAGTTGCAAAACATATTCCCGCAGATAAAGATGGAGTCCGCATAGCAGAGTTAGACGAAATCTCCTATAGAAAATTACTTTGGGGACATAAGCCTATTACCGACTTTTGGAGAATCGGTCCAGGTACCGCAAGACGCCTGGCGAAAATGAAAATCTACACCATGGGACAGCTGGCAAGAGAAAGTCTTTATAACGAAGAATATTTATACAAGATTTTTGGAATAGATGCAGAAATACTTATTGATCACGCCTGGGGGATCGAGCCAACCCTCATTAAAGACATTAAAGACTATAAACCAAGCACCAATTCATTATCCTCTGGGCAGGTTTTGTCTGAACCTTATTCTATAGAAAAGGCTCGTATCATCGTTGCAGAGATGACCGACCTCCTGGTTCTGGATATGGTGAAGAAGAAAGTGCTATCAGATTCATTTACCCTTACTATCAATTATGATCGTGAATCCGTGGATAACGGAACTTACCAAGGGGAGATAAATATGGATTTCTATGGGCGAGTAGTCCCTGTTCCATCCCATGGAACCGCAAACTTTGGCGAGCATACCAGTTCCACTCAGGTGATCATGAAACAGATGCTGGATCTATATGACAGGATTGTCGTTCCAGGTATCACTGTGCGAAGAATCACCATTTCAGCAAATAACCTGAAAAATGCAAACGATACCTACCAGCAAATGAATCTCTTTACAGACTATAAAGAGCAGGAGCAGGAGAAGAATCTGCAAATGGCTCTGCTTGAAATACAGGAAAAATATGGAAAAAATGCCATCTTGAAAGGAACTAATTTCCTAGATGGTGCAACTACTAGAGATAGAAACTCCCAGATAGGAGGTCATAAATCATAAATATGAATCAAGACAATAATGTTAACAATAATATAGATTATAGCGAAGAATATAAAGATATAATAGATAAGTCCCGCCCAGAGCATAATGGGGACGATTTTGAAGCAAAACATCCTCATATGTCTCGGGAAAACAGAGCAAAAATATTCGCCCCATTCGCAGCCTTAAAAGGCTACGAAGAGGCGATTGATAATGCGTCAAATAATTATATTCAAAACTTTTAGCTTTGTAAAGCAGCAAAAATTACTATCGCATAAAAGAGAATTGCTAAAACACGAATCACTAAGCTGATGATTCCAATAATAAATCCAGCTTTCGCTTTACCACCTTCATTTCCTGCATTCATCGCCTGCTTGCCAAGAGCTATTCCAATCGGTGCAAGTATAATTCCAAAACAGAAAAAACCTATAATTGAACATATAAGACTAGCAGTTGCTTTCCCGTCCTCCGGCTGAGTCATCGGTGGCTGATAGCTTCCTCCCTGATAACTATTTCCAGCATATGTATTACCTGCGTATGTATTTCCTGTATAAACATTTCCACCGTAATTATTATCACCATATGTATTTGCTGGTACAGGAGCTCCTGTATATTGATTCTCAGGTCTCTGCTGAGCAAATGAATCCTGAACTGGTGCAGGCTGTCCGTATGGATTCTCCATACCTGTTGTTGGAGCATCCTCTTTCTTAGCTAGAGAAACCTTTTCTCCGGCGCTACTCTCCTGACTCTCTACTGGCTGTCCATATGGGTCCTGAGTTCCCATCGGCTGTCCATATGGGTCCTGTGTTCCCATCGGCTGTCCATATGGGTCCTGTGTTCCCATTGGCTGTCCGTATGGGTCCTGGGTTCCCATTGGCTGTCCGTATGGGTCCTGGGTTCCTATTGGCTGTCCGTATGGATCCTGTGTTCCCATTGGCTGTCCATATGGGTCCTGGGTTCCCATTGGCTGTCCATATGGGTCCTGGGTTCCCATTGGCTGTCCGTATGGATCACCTGTATATGGATTCATTTGATTCTCATCCATTTCTAAAATCCTCCAAAATCTTTTTCTGATCAAATATGTATATTATACATATTTATTCTGCTTTTGCATCCTCAAGGAATTTATATACAAATGCAGCTAACGCTCCACCAATAAGTGGTGCAACAATAAATACCCAAACAACCTTAAGTGGTCCTGCATTTCCGCCGATTGCTGCAACAATAGCTGGGCCTAAGCTTCTTGCTGGGTTAACACTAGTACCTGTAAGTCCTATACCAATTATATGAATACCTACAAGGGTAAGTCCGATGATAAGTCCACCAAATGAACCATGTGACTGATTCTTTGATGTTACACCAAGTATAAGAATAACAAAAAGGAATGTAAGAACTATCTCAACAAGTATTCCTGCACCTATGCTGTCATTTACACCTGCCAGTCCGTTTGTTCCAAGACCACCAGTCTTATCTTCAACACCGCCCATTGCAAAGATTGCTGCCAGAAGACCTGAACCAGCAAGAGCGCCTAAGCACTGAGCAACAACATATCCGCAAAAATCAGTTACTGTCATTCCACCACTGATCAAAACACCAAGTGAAACAGCTGGATTAACATGTCCACCGGAAATATTACCAACTCCATAAGCAAGTGCAATAATTGCAAGTCCAAACGCAAACGCGGTAAGGATATAACCACAACCGCTTGCTGAATCACAACCTACAAGCATCGCTGTTCCACATCCGATAAATACCAGTGTGAATGTACCAATAAACTCAGCAATATACTTCTTCATACCGTCCATAATAACCTCCTTCATCTTAACAAAAAGTCATATGTTACTATCTATCTAAATGGGATAAATATTTCTAAGTATCCCATAAAGAACAAGCAGCACTGTCCACCCCCATAGAAGTATCTTATTAATCTTTCCTACATTCTTCTTACTCTCATTTATATAAGTAAGATAAATTATCTCAGCTATGATAAATGGAAATGAAATGAACATAAATCTATTGTAACTGAAAGCACTCTTAAAATCCAGTCTTGTTAATGCCATAACCATCCTGGTCATACCACATGTAGGGCAATCATAACCAGTAAATGTTTTAATATAACAGAGAATTCCAAAAGATGTAAATCTTACAATTAGATAATATATGAAACCTATGCCCAATATGATAATTATACTTTTCAGCGTTCCTTTTTTAGCTGATTTATTATCATCTGGTTTAGTATCCATTATGATCAGCTTCCTTAATTCTAATTCTGGAAAGAGCTCTCTTAAGACTGGACTCTGCGAGAGTATACTCTCTTACGCTTCTCTTCTGAAGCATCGCTTCTCTCGCAGCAGCTTCTTTAGCTTTTACTCGTTCTATATCAATTTCATAAGGCCATTCTGCAGAATCAACAAGAACAAGCACTTCTCCATCCTCGATTCGCATCATACCATCAGATACTGATACCTCCTGCCACTCTCCATCCGGATTTTGAAATCTGAGCAGTCCAGGTATAATAGCAACCACAAGATTCTGATGCATAGCAAGAACACCATAATCTCCATCCACTGCTGGGACGATCAACGATGTCATCTCACCTTCATAGAAAGGTTTTTCTGCTTCAATTATTCTTGTCATAAATGTATTCATATTTTCGCCTTATTTCGTTATACTACTTCTTAAAAGCTTTATTTAAAATTTTTCTTTAAATACTTTCTTTAAATACTTTCTTCAAAAGCATTTTTATAAGCCAGTTTTTTAAGATTTTTCTGTCTTACAAAGTTTCTGCTTTACGGATTGCATCTTCAAGAGTACCAACATTGTAAAATGCAGCCTCTGGAAGATCATCATACTCACCTGAGATAATTGCCTTAAAGCCTCTTACTGTCTCACTTACAGGAACATAAACACCATCCATACCTGTAAATTTCTCAGCAACAAACATTGGCTGAGCCAAAAATCTCTGAATCTTACGAGCTCTGTTTACGATATCCTTATCTCTGTCTGAAAGTTCATCCATACCAAGGATAGCAATAATATCCTGAAGCTCATTATATTTCTGAAGATACTCCTGTACCTCACGAGCAACATTATAATGTTCTTCACCTACCACTTCAGCTTCAAGGATTCTTGAAGTAGATGCAAGAGGATCAACAGCAGGATAGATACCCTGCTCAGCAATCCTACGGCTAAGAACAGTAGTTGCATCAAGATGAGTAAATGTTGTTGCAGGAGCCGGGTCAGTAAGGTCATCCGCAGGGACATATACAGCCTGAACTGATGTAACAGAACCAGCTGAAGTCGATGTGATTCTTTCCTGAAGAGCACCCATTTCCTGTGCGAGTGTTGGCTGATAACCAACGGCTGAAGGCATACGACCAAGAAGTGTAGAAACCTCTGAACCAGCCTGTACAAATCTAAATATGTTATCAATAAAGAGCAGCACATCTCTATGCTGAACATCTCTAAAGTACTCTGCCATAGTAAGTCCTGTAAGAGCAACTCTCATACGAACACCAGGGGACTCATTCATCTGTCCAAATACCATGGCTGTCTTATCTATGGTACCGCTCTCCTTCATTTCGTTCCAGAGATCGTTACCCTCACGGCTTCGCTCTCCAACTCCAGTGAAGATTGAATAACCACCATGTTCCATAGCTACATTGTGAATAAGTTCCTGAATAAGAACTGTCTTACCTACTCCGGCACCACCGAAGAGTCCGATCTTGCCACCCTTTGCATATGGCTCAAGAAGGTCGATAACCTTGATTCCAGTTTCAAGAATCTCTACAGACACATTTTGCTCCTCAAACTTTGGAGCCGGTCTATGAATATTCCATCGTTCCTGTGACTCAGGCACTGCTTCACCACCATCAATCGGATCACCAAGAACATTGAACATACGACCAATGGTCGCATCACCAACAGGAACCGTAATTCCTTCACCTGATGAAGTAACCTCCATATTTCTTGAAAGTCCTTCGCTTGCTCCAAGGACGATGCATCTTACAACGCCATCACCCAGCATCTGAGCAACTTCCATCGTAAGCTTTTCACCTTTAACAGTTACATATAGGGCATCTCTCAATTTAGGCAAATGCCCCGATTCAAACTGAACATCTACAACAGGTCCAGAAACCTGTATTACCTTGCCCACACCAGTTTTATTTAAGACTCCACTACTCAACCTCGTGGCCTCCTTAATCCGTTTCTTTTTTATGTTTTTTCTTCTGTGCCTTCGCACCAGCAGCAACCTCAGTAATTTCCTGAGTTATAGCCGCCTGGCGAACTCTATTGTACTGAACCTGAAGATTAGCCAGAAGCTCCTCAGCATTCTTATTGGCTGAATCCATAGCGGTCATACGCGCATTCTGCTCAGCACAAAAACTATCAACAAGAGCACCATATATATTACCTGCAACATAGCCTGGAATAACACGGTTTATGACCTCATTTACATTTGGATAGAATTCATAGTGTACATCCTTTTCATTCTTCTCCTCCTGCTTTGTCCAGAACTCTCGTCTATCAAATGGAAGCAGACGCATCATCTTAACCACAGTAGAGAATTCGCTCTCCATATCACTGTAGATAATTCTGATCTCATCAATCAATTTATTATCATACTGTTCCAGAAGAATCGAACTAATCTCTCGTGCTCTTGTAAATGATGGATTCTGTGCAGTATATAAAAATGACTGCTCCAATTTATATTTTCTTCTAGTAAAATATCTTCGGCCATACTCTCCAACTACATAAAGCTTGATCTTAGCATGCTTAGCCATTTCCTCTTCAGCCAGTTTTATAACATTGTGATTATAAGCACCAGCCAGTCCCTTATCTGCAGTAATGATAAGGTACGCATAAGTCTCAGCAGGTTTTCTACCAGTCTTTGGATAGAAGTAACGGCTTGTTATATCAATCTCAGTCTGAAAGATACGACGAATCTCATTTTCCTGCAGGTCAAAGTATGGTCTTGTTGTTTCAAGTTCCTCCTTCGCCTTACGCATCTTTGTTGAAGAGATAAGATACATGGCATTTGTAATCTTTTGAGTATTCTTTACGCTGCCTATTCTATTTTTTATCTCTTTTGTATTAGCCATATTTTTATAAATTATTTTTTAATAATTTTTTAATTACTTATTATTTATCACTTGAGCTATAAGTTTCTCTAAACTTAGTAGCCACATCTATGATTTCTTTCTTATCATCATCTGAAAGCTGACCTGTTGTGTCAATCTGCTTGCAAAGAACATCTTCCTCCTCATGGAAATGTTCCAAAAGCTTTGTTCGGAAATCTCCTATATCATCTATAGGAATTCCAACCATCACCTTAGCAGAAGCAGCCACCAACATAATAACCTGCTCATGAAGCTTAAATGGGTTATTCTGAGGCTGTCTTAGAAGGTACATAAGTCCCTGTCCATAAGCCAGCTGTCTCTTTGTTGCTTCATCCAGATCACTAGAGAACTGTGTGAATATTTCCATCTCACGATACTGCGCCAGGTCAAGACGAAGTGTACCTGCCGCCTTCTTCATAGCCTTAGTCTGTGCAGCACCACCAACACGGGATACAGACAAACCAACATTTACGGCTGGTCTCTGACCTGAGAAGAAAAGATCACTCTCAAGGAAAATCTGTCCATCAGTAATGGAAATAATATTTGTAGGGATATATGCTGAAACATCACCCGCCTGTGTCTCTACGATAGGCAGTGCTGTGATACTTCCGCCTCCCATTTCTTCTGAAAGTCTTGCTGATCTCTCCAAAAGTCTTGAATGCAGATAGAATACATCACCTGGATAAGCCTCACGACCTGGAGATCTCTCCAGAAGAAGTGAAAGTGCTCTATATGCAATCGCATGCTTTGACAGATCATCATAAACAATAAGTACATCCTTACCCTTATACATAAAGTACTCAGCAAGAGCTGTACCTGAATATGGTGCAATATACTGAATAGGAGCTGTCTCAGAAGCATTAGCCGCAACTACTATTGTGTAGTCTAAAGCCCCCTTCTTCTTCAGTGTTCCTACCAGCTGTGCCACACTACTTGCCTTCTGTCCAATGGCAACATATATACAGATAACTCCGTTATCCTTCTGATTCAAAATGGTATCTAATGCGATGGCTGTCTTACCTGTCTGCCTATCACCGATAATCAACTCTCTCTGTCCTCTACCAATTGGGAACATGGAGTCAATAGACAGAATACCTGTATTCATAGGAGTATCAACAGATTGTCTTGCAACAATACCAGGTGCAGCTTCTTCAACTGCTCTGTAACCATCTGCTTCAATAGGTCCTTCACCATCAATAGGATTACCTAAAGGATCTACTACTCTTCCAAGGAACGCATCTCCTACTGGAATACCGGCAGTCTTTCCGGTACGCATAACTCTGCCGCCCTCAGATACTTCTGTATCATCACCAAACAGAATTACACCTATATCATCTGGTCTAAGCTCCTGAACCATTCCTCTAACGCCTGATTCAAATACGACTATCTCGCCGTACATAACAGACTTTAGACCATCAACAAAGACAATTCCATCTCCTACAGTCTTAACACGGCCTTCTTCCTCAGCAAGAACGCGAGGTTTCCAATCTGCAATACTGCTCTTCATAAGTGAGATAAGCTCATTGCCAGATGAAACCTTTTCTTCCTTCAGGTCACGAAGCATTCCCTCTAACTGATGAAGTCTTCCTTCATTTGTCCAGTCATATACTTCTTCACCTACAATAAGCTTAAAACCTGACACCAGGCTTTTATCTTCAATCCACTGAAGTTCTACATTTTCACCATACTTACTGGAAATGAAGTCATCAAATCTTTTCTTTTGAGCTGCGTCTGGTTCAGACGGAGCATAGAGCTGGGCACATAATTTCTTTTCTTCCGCCACTTAACTTTCGCTCCTTTCAGCATTATCAAGAAACATATCATATGCTTCACTGGTATTTCCTGCGAGAACAACCTTACGAGTTGCCTCCTCAACCATCTCAGTAATATCCTTCTTAGCTGAATCAATAATAGCTCTTCTCTGATTCTCAGCATCTTTCTTTGCAGAGTCAATGATCTTAG
>CAMNGU010000036.1 GCA_946538525.1 uncultured Lachnospiraceae bacterium | reverse complement strand
TAATATCTTAACTGGATGTTAAGAATATTCACTATAAAATCATTGTAGTAGGAAAATGTGTTTCCTGGTAAAAAATAGTTCCGCTGAAGATGCGTTTTGTTGGACAAGTGTAATATTTTGTTGGACAATGTTGGACATTTGTTGGACAGCTTAATATATTATAAATATGTCACGATGAATAGTATGGCTTGCAGACTGGATTAAACATTTGAATATAGGCTATCAGATATAAGCTGATGATTTATAAAAAAGTTTTAGAATAGGTGAAAAATGAAAGCAGTTTGTGTAGATGATGAAAAGTTAGGAATGGAATACCTTGTCACTCTCTGTGAGAAGATTGATATACTTGATGAAGTAAAAGGCTTTACAAAATCAAGAGAAGCATTGGAGTATAGTGAAAGCAATTTAACAGATTTAGCGCTCCTGGATATTAATATGCCTGATATTAATGGGATAACTCTCGCTTCGAAGCTGAGGGAGGTTAATCCGGATATCAGGATAGTTTTTGTTACTGCTTATGAGCAGTATGCTGTTGATGCTTTCAGTGTACATGCAGATGGATATCTGTTGAAACCGGTAAATATTGAGGTACTGAAAAATGAGATTGAATATGTTCTTTCTGGTGTAAAGAAAGAACATCAGGACCACATAGTTGTAAAGACATTTGGAGATTTCGATGTTTTCGTGGATGGTGATAAGGTTAGCTTCTCCAGATCAAAATCAAAAGAGCTTTTTGCCTATCTGATAGACAGACAGGGGAGAGCAGTGAATAGAGCTCATATCTTTTCGATGCTTTGGGATGATGGCGTATATAACCGCTCCATGCAGAAACAGTTGGATGTTATCATCAGGAGTCTTAAGACAACGCTTCAGCAAAATGGTATTGGTGAGATATTGGAAATGCAAAGCGGAACCATAAGGGTGAGAACAGAGCTGATAAACTGTGACCTGTATAAGTATCTTGAAGGCGATGAAGAAGCAATCGGTAAGTATCAGGGAGAATATATGAACGGTTATAGCTGGGCGAATTTCTCTGATCGGTAAAAGACTTTTGATGAGAACAGAACTAAAAGAGTGGTAAAAAGGTTTAGTGGTAAAAGAAAGGAAAAGAAACCATGATTACGATGTCTGTAGATGATCAGGTTAATGTAGCTGAAGAGATTACAAGGATGATGGGAGAGATTGATCCAAATGGAACTCATAAATCCTTTGGTACTGTAAGCGAAGCTTTGGAGTTTGTGGAAGCTGCAAAGCCGGATGTTGCATGGCTGGATATAGAGATGCCAGAAATGTCTGGACTTGAACTTTCAATGGAGATAAAGAAGCTGTCTCCTAAAACCAATATAGTATTCGTTACAGGACACGAAAAATTTATGTATGATGCATTTAAGCAGCATGCCAGTGGATTTGTGCTAAAGCCGGCTCAGAAGGATGATCTGGAGAGAGAATTGGAAAATCTTCGTAATCCTATAGAAAGAGAGAGAAATGGTCTTGTAAGAGTTCAGTGTTTTGGTAACTTTGAAGTTTTCGATAAGGATGATCATCCTATCAAATTCAAGAGAAGTAAGAGTAAAGAGTTGCTTGCTTATATGATAGATAGAAGAGGAGCCCTCTGCTCTATAGGAGAACTTTGTGGTGTTCTTTTTGAGGATAGAGATGAGGATAGAGCACTGAAGAAGCAGCTTAGAGTATTTCTTTCAAGCCTTCGAGATGATCTTTCAAAGGTTGGAGCAGCAAATGTATTTGTTAAGGGCTGGAATGCTTATGGTGTTGACTGCTCCCTTATAGACTGCGATTATCTCAATTATCTAAAGGGTGATATGAGCGCCGTTAACTCATTTCTTGGTGAATATATGCTTCAGTATTCCTGGGCTGAGATGACACTTGGCGAGCTTATTATGAAACCGGATGCATTTGGAGAGGAATAAAACTTCTTATGTAGTTTGATTGGGGAGAGTGATTTTAAATGGAATATAGGTTTAATTATCAAACAATAAGAACATTTCCATATACGGTGTTTGCGGTACTGGTGTCTACGCTGTTTGTTATGGTTTCATATGCGCTTTATTCAGTGCTTCTGGTAAATGGAGAGATATCCTTCTTCCAGGTCACAAATGGTGCTTACATCGTATGTTATTTCGTAAGATATATATCCATAGTTGCATGTTTTGTATGTTTATACGAATTGGCAAATCTTTCTAAGTGGATAAACCTGGCCTGCTTAATGTGCGAATCTTATATGTTGGCAGAACTTGCCAGTCGTCTATCGAAATGGTTGGCAAATATACTTCCGGGAAAAGTAGGAATCAGTATAGTTGCCTTGTTTATAAATATTTTTCCAAGTCTTTTTGTTATGATGGTAATCGTATTTATCATCAATGGAATTGATGATCTATATAAGAAAATGGGAAAAGAAAAGAAGGGGAAATCCTTTAAAAAACTAAAACCATACTGGGTTGTGGCAGCAATTTCACAGTTGATGGTTGGAGCTCTTCTTACTCCTATAATATATACACTATCAGATACCAAAGCATATCTTCCGGCAGGACTAATGGTAATATTGATGGAGACATTTTATGTATTAATATCTCTCGTTATATATTTTAGGACTAAGAGTTTTTGTTACGAATACTATATGTATAACTATAATAAGGGAAGATAATATGGATTACGGTAAAATAGATTTTAATGATGCGGTGATGATTGCCAATCTAATATGTATCTTTGTTTCTATGATACTTGGTGCGGTGGTGCTCCTTACAGCGATACAGATAAAAATTCATAATGCTCGTATGGCGTGGTTCATAGCTTCCATATGTATACTTATGGGTGGGCTTATGTTCCAGCTTAGTAATACGCAGATTTATTCCAGAATATTTTATTCCATGGTTCCACCACTTTTCGGCTTATACTTCATTGAAACAGAACGAGAAGAAGGGCAAAGATGGGATGGATTCTTCTGGACCACTATTCAGAGCCTTTTTGCTGTACTGGTATTGATACTGGTAATATTCAATGGAAATGATTTCTTTGTATATTTGGCTTTCTTAGTTCAGTATCTGGTTATCATCATCATGCTGATTTTCTCATCAAAGAAACTTAGTGCCAGTGTTAATTTCATTTTGGCGACTATTTTTCCAATCACAGCAGCTCTTATCGGTATGTCAGATACGAGACTTCATTTTATGGGGCTGGGAATCATAATGCTTCTGCTCATTGTATTCTTTGGATACCAGATGGAAATGGAAAGAGCGCTTCTAAATAAGCAGGTGGAACTTTCAGAGAATAAGGTTTCACTTCTTATGGAACAGATACATCCTCATTTTATATATAATGCACTTCAGCAGATCGCATTGCTTTGTGATGAGGATGCAGAACAGGTGAAACCTGCGATTTACAATTTCTCAGCATATCTTCGTAAGAACTTTGAGGCTCTTACAAATGAAAAGATGATTCCTTTTGAACAGGAGATGCAGCATGTGGATGCATATGTTGCTCTTTCAAAGATACTTCCATCAAGAAATTTTAATGTAAAAAAAGATTTTCAGGTAACGGACTTTTATCTTCCAGCTCTTGTTATTCAGCCACTGGTAGAAAATGCAATCTACTACGGTATTGGTATGAGTACTGAGGGTGATGATATCCTGATACAAACTAAGGAAGAAAATGGATATATAGTTATCCGTGTTGTGGATGATGGTCATGGAAAACAGACTGAACTTACTACTCAGAAAAAACATAAGAGTGTAGGAACTAAAAATGTAAAAACAAGGCTGAAAATTCTTTGTGATGGAGAAATGTCACTGAATAAATCTCCTGAAGGTACTGAAGCAATGATCAAAATTCCGAAAAATAAAACGGTAAAACCTGAAAAATAAAGACGATTTCCTGAAATTTCCTGAAAAAAGTAGTAAAAAGAGATAAAAAAAGTCCTAAAAACCTTGTGATTTGTGGTGATTTTTGACAAAACATTAAAAAAAATATAAAATTTCATTGTATTTGTTGCTCTTTTGTTATGCTTTTGTTGCTATAATCGAAGCATAAGTTATAAAAAAGCTTTGAGAACGCAAAAAATAAAACAAATACTAATTATCCAAGGAGGATGGGAGAATGAAAAACTTACTCACAACCGTAAAAAGTGTAGCAGCAAATAGCAAGGCTTGTGCTTTAATCAAGTCAGCAGCACTTACAATAGCAACTGGTATCGTAACACTGTCATACAGTGGTGTAGCATTTGCTTCAGAGAGTCCATCAGCAAATGTTGATACTTCACAGGGAACAGACCTTTCTGGTGTTGTTAAACCTATTGTAGGACTTATAAATTCCTTTGTTAATCCGCTTCTTGCACTTGTAGCAGCAGGTGGAACAATTTACTGTATTTTACTTGGTGTTAAGTTCGCAACAGCTGAGGAACCACAGGAGAAGGAAAAGCGTAAGCAGGCTCTTAAGACCGCTATTATCGGATTTGTCCTTATCTTCGTTCTTGTTGTAGCACTTAAGCTTTCAATTGGACCACTTACAACATGGATGAACAACTCAATGACATCACAGGGTTAATACTAAGAAGTATATAAAAGAAAATAAAAAAGAATATAAAAAAGAATATAAAAAAGAATATAAAAAAGATAATAGAAAACTTGACATACTATTAATGCAAATAGGGGAATATAGCTTAAAAAGCTATATTCCCGATTGCGTTATATTATGGGTATAAAAATTGTTCTCAAGCAAAGCAGGTGCTGCCTGCTCTAATCAGTTATTTTGAAAAATATATAGGAAATGAATTGGCTAAATAACTTAACAAAATAACTTAACAAAATGACTTATTAGAAGAGACAGCATTTGTAAAGATAAACTTATGGATTTATAACATAGTTCTTATATAGAGATTTTGATATAGAAAATCTGAAAAAAACTTTAATAAAATTTTAAAAAATTCTATTCAGGAATCTAATCAAAACTCTAATCTGGAAAGCTCTAATCTGGAAAACTCTAATCTGGAAAGGAAGATGTTTTATGAAAACTTGGCACAAGGTAATGCTAAATTTAATGGTATTTATCATTCTGGCGGGAGTAGTCGGATTTTTTATTAGATCAGCAGCGCCAATCTTAAATGGTACTGTGAGTGGCTCAGGCTACAAGCTGGATCCAACTCTTTTCCTGTCATGGAAAACTTGGGCTTATGGTGCCTTGGTGGCAGTGGTTATTGCTCTTATCTGGTTGCTTTCAGGAAACAATCTTGAATCCGTGATGATGGAGAAGAGTGGAACATTTCTCGGCAGCAAAAAGGGTAAACCGGATGTTGTCAGAGGTTCTCTTGAAAATAGCCGTTTCCTTACAGATCAGGAGAGAGATAAATATTTTCCAAAGCATACTTATAGCCAGTTAAATAGTGTTAAGAAAGATGGTATTCCTGTAAGAGCCGTTCTGGATAAGAAGAATGCACTTCAGGTTAATTTCCTTCCAGGAGCACACTCACTTATCATCGGTGCTACCGGTTCTGGTAAAACAACAACATTTATTAATCCTATGATTCAGCTTCTTGCTTCAACTGCAGCAGGCAGCTCCATGATCATGACAGACCCTAAGGGAGAGCTTTTTGATCTCCATTCAGGATATCTGGTATCCAGAGGATATAAGGTTCTGCTCCTTGATCTTCGTGATACTTATTCTTCATCAAGATGGAATCCATTGGATGGCATCTGGGATATGTATCAGGATTATGTTGAGGCTGGAAAGGGCATAAAGTTCCATAAGGATGATATGTCTAAGTATCCGGACTTAAAGAGAATGGACGGAGAAGCTGAAAGCGGAAAGCCTTGGGTTGAGTGGAGAGGAAGAGCTTATGCAGATCTCACTCATTGTCAGGACGATGTATCAGTAACTCGTCAGCAGTACTATGATGAAATGTACGAGGACCTTAACGATCTTATATCAGTTATTTGTCCTATTGAAAATGAAAAAGATCCTGTATGGGAGAAGGGTGCCCGTTCAATCATAATGGCTACCTGTCTTGCCATGCTTGAGGATTCAGAAGATGAAAGACTTGGAATGACCAAGGATAAGTTTAACTTCTTCAATATTAATAAAGCACTTACAAATTCCGAAGATGAGTTTGCAACTCTTAAGGAATATTTCGAAGGAAGAAATAAGCTGTCACAGGCATACACACTGTCTCGTCAGGTTATGTCAGCAGCTGATACAACTCTTTCTTCATATATGTCTATTACATTCGATAAGCTGAATATGTTTAATGACCGTGGCCTTTGTGGTCTTACATCAGCTACGGATGTGCAGGCTGAAAAGTTTGCTGATCAGCCAACTGCACTCTTTATGAAGATACCTGATGAGAAAGATACAAGGCATGGACTTGCTGCAGTATTTATTCTCTGTATGTATAAAGCACTCATCAAAGTTGCATCTGCAAGAGAGGATCTCTCTCTTCCAAGAAATGTATACTTTATCCTTGATGAGTTTGGTAACATGCCAAAGATAGAGAAGTTTGATAAGATGATCACTGTAGGTCGTTCCAGAAAAATCTGGTTCAACATGGTAGTTCAGTCCTACTCACAGCTTAACAATGTTTATGGTGAGAAGGTTGCTGATATCGTCAAGTCTAACTGTGGTATGAAGATGTTCATCGGTTCTAATGATATTGGTACCTGCGAAGAGTTCTCAAAGCTATGTGGAAATATGACTGTTCGTACAAATTCCACTTCTTCAAATGTCGGTTCAAAGGCCGGTGAGATGAACATATCATCACAGACACAGGTTCGTCCACTTATCTATCCTTCAGAACTTCAGATGCTGAACAACAAGGAAAGTACTGGAAATGCTATCATCGTAACATTTGGTAACTATCCACTTAGAACTCAGTACACACCAAGTTATCTTTGTCCATATTACAAAATGGGTAGAATGGATATGGAAGAACTGAGAAGCCATATGTTCAGAGCTGACGAAGTATTTTATGATCTCGATGCAAGAAATGAAACCGTTCTTGGTAGAAGCGAGGATGAAGATGGCAATGTAGACGAGATTGCTTAATTATTACAGGAGAATCTAGGTATGAAGACTCTAAGTATAAAGAAATTCATTGTACCAACTATTTTATTATTTACAGGGATATTTCCTATAAGTATGTCATTATCTGCATCAAATAGAGCAGGTGTTGTTTATGCTGAGGATCTTGATGGTGACGGAATTGACGATGAAGTTAATTCTGATGCTACCACTGAAGTTAATTCTGATGATTATACAGATAACGAAAATAGTAATGATGATTATTTCGATTATACAGGAGATCTGGATTTATATACTGGTAAACCAACTGCGGTGGAGGCAAATAAAACATCTGGAATTGTAACTATTACAGATAATGAAAAATATAATCTGGAAACACATATGTTTCTTTTCTCTGTTAATGGTGGAACATTTGGATGTAGTGTCGCAGATAAAATGGTAACAAATTCACCAGTTTCTATAGAACGAGAAGGTGAATTTAATGTTGCTATTTATAGAAATGGAACAAAGTTAAATGGTATTCCTTCAACAGTATCTGATGCGGGAAATTACACTGTAATTACCTGGGATGATAATAGTGAATCACAGCTTATGACATTTCAGATAGTTGGAAGTGTAACAGGTGCTATGGATCAATATGTTTTGCCTGAAGGATTTGTTGCCAGTACAGTTTTAGTTGATGGTATTGAAGCTCCTAGAAGCTTTGGTGTAATAGATATGACTGAAGAGGGATATTATGAAATCCGTTATTCATGTAATGCCACTAAGATTACATATGATCTGGCTGTATCAATTGATCATATTCCACCACAGATTACTCTTCAGGGGCTTGATAAAGATAATCGTGCTAGAGGTCCGGTTACAGTACAGGGACTTCAAAAGGGTGATACTGTTTCAGCTACACTTGATGATGAAAAGGTGTCTATGAAAGATGGAAATAAATTCACAGAAAGTGGACAGTATACAATATTAGTAACAGATAATGCAGGAAATGTTACAAGAAAAGATTTTCAAATACTCTTATATTTGAATGTAAAGTCAGTTGTATTTTTAATAATCTTTGTCGTATTAGTGGCGGGAGTATTTGTTGCCCTTTATATAACAAGAAAGAATCTTAGAGTTAGATAAATATACGGAGTAGACTTATGATTACATATTTTTCTCTCGATATAGGTGAGATGATCAGCAATTGGTGGACGAGCGTCGTCGAAAATGTATTTTGGCGAATATTATGGTGGATTGAAATTGCTGTTTGTAAATTGGTTGCTCAAATGGAAGATGTCATGATGATATTTACAGGAGAAATACCAGTTAAATACAACGAAAAGAGTGATTCACTTATAAAAGTATTCTTTACGCATGATAGTGTGCGAGGAATATATGGTGGTATGGCGCTTATTGGTATTGTGTTTGCTTTCGTCTTTGCTATAGTATCAGTTGTTCGAAAAGTGATGGATCTTCGTGATAAGCAACAGGGTGTTACTCTTGGAGCAATTTTAGGAAATCTCATAAAGAGTATTATGATAATCTGTTGTATGAATCTTATCATGGTTGTATCTCTGGACATTACTGATACACTGATTAAGCAGATTGGTGTGGCTGTTACAAATGGTGGAAATATAGCTAAAGGATCCAATTCAATTACATTTACTGATGAGCAATTTGCTGCCATGGGTAGAATATTTAATACTATTGGTAATTATTCGCTGAATCCATCTTATAGATCAAGATATAATCTAAATGCTTGTTACAATGATATTAGAGGAGACTTGGAGTACTTAGATAAACAGGGCGTGTTCAATTATCACTATGTTACTTATGTGGATCCTGAGGATCCAAGTAAGGGATTGGAACCTACCTGGCAGAGTCTTCTTGAGGAATTAGCAAAATCCAATGACTTTCATAATGAAGCCCCACTTGATTCATATGAAGATGCTCGTATGAGTGCTATGCTTGATGTTATGGAAGAAATGAAGAAGAATCCAAATCTTAAGGTTCTTCCAAGTTATACTCGAGATGTACAAATAAATACTAAAGCAGTTCCTATGGATAGAGTGCTCTTTGTAATTGGAACCATGGGGAATTTTAACGGAGGGGCTGCTGCCAGAATTAAGGAGTTTAATATTAATCCTAAAATGGATGATATACTTCGTCAGCCATTTTATACTGGTGAGAGTAGTATATATGATTATGATCAGGTCAGGAAATCATTTGACCCTTCACCTATGAAAACTAATTACATATTAGTATATGCTACAGGTATGTCAGTTCTTATGGAAATGCTGGTAATAATTGTTACCTGTTCAGTAAGAATTTTCAACCTTTTAACACTTTATCTTGCTTCACCACTGGTAGTGTCAGCTATTCCACTGGATGATGGTGGTAAGTTGAAACAGTGGACAACAGCATTCGTTGTACAGCTTTTAGGTGTTGTGGGAATGGTGCTTGCCATGAGGGTGTTCCTTATGTTCTTGCCGATTATATGGAGCCCACAATTAGTTGTTTCAGAGTATGATCTTTTATCAATTATAATAAAGTGCATTATCACATATGGAGCTATTACGGCAGTTAGCCGTGTAAATGGTATTCTTACAGGTATTCTTGCAGATAGTGCAGGATGGCAGGCTATTTCAGCTGGTGATATGAGAAGCAATGTAGCAGGTTCTGCAGCAGGAAAAATGCTCGGATCAATGTCAGCTTCAAATATTGGTTCAAAGATTGCCGGACTTGGAAAGAGTGCTGCTTCTGCAACTGTAGGTAAGATTGGTGGCGCTGCCTGGGATCAGACAGGTGGAAAACTTGGTAAGGCAATTTATGGTAGCACAGTTGGTAAACTTTATTCGAAGATATCTGGAAAAGATATTAATACGGGTGAAAAGACAGCGGCACAGCAGACGAAGGAATCAAGACAGCGTGGCCGTCAGATGAAGGATCTTCAACAGAATATCAAGCATGCAAGAGCTACTGGTAAAACTCTTGATGGTAAGAAAGCTAAGCCAAATGATATTAAGAGAATGCAGCATACTTATAATCATATGAAGAAAGATAATATGAGTTTAGATGATGCAAAAAGTGCTGCAAATCAGGATATGAAGGAAGATAGAAAGGATGCTCAGCATAGTGCAGCTAATAGATTAGGTGCTCTTAAGAATCCACCACCAGGAAAAGATGAAGATCTTCCAGGCTAATAATCAGTAGGTTGTAATTATGCGAATGCATATATTTTATACAGTATTTTCATAGTCTTTTATATAGTGTTTTAATTAAACTAGAACGAATTATAAATCCAGGCTGATTTTCAGCCAGTATTATAAGTGAGCTAATAAGATGAGATTAATCCCAGGAAAAACAAAAGTTAAGATCGAATTATTTAAAGGAATCACACTAGCCGATGTAATAGTTGGCTTAGTGGGATTAGGCCTTGCTACGCTATGCACTTTGACATCCTTTAAAGGGCGTTGGATTCTAGCGTTGATTGTTGTAGCAATTTTTGCATTTTTGCTATTCAGGCTGGATGACGAACCGATGTATATGTTCTTATGGGATATGCTGAAGTATAAGGCTTATCCAAGAAGATTTCAGAGAGTTTATACAGATGAAGCGTTACTTCGACTAGCTAATGGTACCAGGGAAGATACTCTAGATGCATTTTTTGATGGTGGAGAAAAGACTGAAGAAGAAAAAGAAGAAGATGTTGAAGCTGCCAAAAAAGAAAAGAAGCGTCTTAAAGAAATAATAAAAGAAGAAAATAAAATACTTAAAAGTAAGACTGCCACAGAAGAAGAAAAGGATGCTGTATGGGCAGCAAGAGCGAAGAGATCAGCAGAAAAGAAGAAGGATAAAGCTGGCTCAAAGGAGGATAATGCTTCCTTTAATGAAGTAAGTGAGATAATTCCATTTACTGGAATCTCAGATGACTTTATAGAATATGACGGCAAATACTATGGTGCTGTTATAGAAGTTGATCCGGTTGAATTTAGATTTTTCTCTGAGTATAGAAGAGATAATGCTATCGAGGCTTGTTTTGGTAAGGTACTCCGTGGACTTACCGGTGAGTATGGAGCAAATATTGTAAAGCTTCAGAGACCAATTATATATGATGAGTATCTGGCAGCTGAATATGATAAGCTGGATGAACTTAAAAAGTCTTATGAAAGTGGACTCCTTACTGAGGATGAGCTTAAGGCAAGAGTAGAGATACAGTATGACAGAATAAACGAAGTTAGAAAACTTTGTAAAGATGAGAAGGTAATAGAGGGATTCTATTACATAGTTCTTTTTGAAAGTGATAAGAATAGACTTGAGATTGTAACCAGACAGGCGATTAATGATCTGGAACAGGGGGAATTATCAGTAACCAGACTTACAGATAGAGATTTAGCACTGTTCCTTAAATACAGCAACTATCTGGATTTTGATGAACATGAGATAGATAAGATTCCAGAGGATAAATGGGTAGATTATGCCATGCCTGAAAGCCTCAAATTCTCTATGAGAAGAGTTGAGGTTAATGGAATGGTTACTCATAATATGAGAGTTATCAGTTTCCCTACTGTTGTAGGTGATGGCTGGTTAGCTGGGGTAATGTCATTCCCTGGAACCAAGGTTGTAGTTAAGGCTACACCTATGGATAGTACAAAAGCTATTAGAGCGATCGACAGATCTTTAGCAGAGCTTAGAGGTCAGTATATGGCTACAAGTGTTGACTCTAAGATGATTGAATTAGAGCAGCATATAGATACTCTTTCAACTCTGCTGGTTACATTGCAGCAGGACAATGAAACATTGATGTTAGTCAATGTTTATGTCACAGCTTATGATGCAAGAGCTACAAGAGAGAATCCTCTGTTAGCTGAGAATTTTGAAACTCTTACACCATATGTTGCTGATATGAAGAAGACTGTAAAGAGAGCGTGGAGTGAAGCAGGTCTTAAGCTTAATGGAATGGACTTTCTTCAGTTACAGGCCTTTATTGGCTCTCAGATTTCAGCTTATGATCCAATGATCAAAGAAGCCAGGGGAATTCCGTCGAATACAATCGCAGGAATGTTTCCTTGGATTTTTGCGCATATATCTGATAAAGGTGGAATTCAGTTAGGAACAAGTGATGATATTCCTGTATTCATCGATTTCTTTAGAAGAGATGAAGAGAGAGTTAATTCCAACATGGTTATCGTTGGTAAGTCTGGTTCCGGTAAATCTTATGCCACCAAGGCACTTTTGACAAATCTGGCTTCAGAGGATGCGAAGATATTTATCCTTGATCCAGAGAATGAGTATTCAGAACTGGCTCAAAATCTTCATGGAAAGATTATAAATGTTGGTAATGCTCAGTATGGAAGACTTAATCCGTTCCATATTATTACCGCTCTTGATGATGATGAAGCTGGTGAGGAAGGTGGAGGACCAGGTGGAAGCTTTGCAACACACCTGCAGTTCCTTGAAGAGTTCTTCAAGCAGATACTTCCTGATATAGATAGAGATGCATTGGAGTTCTTAAATTCTCTGGTAGAGAGAATGTATCTTGATTTTGGTATTACACCAGATACGGATCTTTCAAAGCTTACAGCAGCAGATTATCCTATTTTTGATGATCTGTACGATATAGTTCTTGCTGAGTTTGAGAGAACTAATAATGAATATTTGAGACAACTTCTTAGAAGTCTTGTTAATTATATTTCGAAGTTTGCTACTGGTGGACGAAATGCAAATATCTGGAATGGTCCATCTACAATTACCACAGATGAGAACTTCTCTGTATTTAATTTCCAGGCAATGCTGGCTAATAGAAATAATACTATTGCTAATGCACAAATGCTTCTGGTTCTTAAATATATTGATAATGAGATTATTAAGAACAGAGATTATAACATCAGATATGGACTTAATAGAAAGATAGTAGTTGTTATTGATGAGGCCCATGTCTTTATTGATACCAAATTCCCAGTTGCACTGGACTTCATGTTCCAGCTTGCAAAACGAATCCGTAAGTATAACGGTATGCAGATTGTTATTACTCAGAATATTAAGGACTTCGTGGGAAGTGAAGAGATAGCAAGAAAATCTACTGCTATTATCAATGCATGTCAGTATAGTTTTGTATTTGGTCTTGCGCCAAATGATATGGACGATCTCTGCAAGTTGTATGAGAAGGCTGGTGGAATTAATGAGAGAGAGCAGGAAGATATCCTGAATGCTAAGCGAGGACAGGCATTTACAATCATGAGCCCAACCTCCAGATCCTCATTTACCATCGATGTTCCAGATTCATTTGTTGAGATGTTTGAAGAGAAAGACTTCGAGAGCTATTACTTTTCTGGTACAGATGGTGAAGAGAACTGGGAGAATTTCGTTAAAGATAGTAGAGATATTCATAATGAGAATTATGATGAAAGAAAACGTCGTGAAGCAGAAATTATTACCGAGAAAGAACATAAGAGTACACTTACTTTCTCAGAAATCAGCGTAGATGAAGCTGATAAACTTGCAGAAGAAGATGCAAGAAGAGAAACTGAAGAGAAGCTAGCTGAAAGACTTTCGAATCTTAAGAAGGAAGGCGAGACCAGAAAGAGTGCCGTTGATAAGATGATTGAGGCTGAAAATGCTGTAAATCGTAAAGAATATGAGATGGCAATGGGTCGTTTTGGTGGAATTAACCTTCAGGAAATTTCAGAAGATGAGGCTGATGCTTTATATGAAGATGAATTAGAAAATCAGCGTGAATATGAGTCTGAGTCTGAATATGAGTCTAAATATGATTCTGAATATGAAGATATATATGACGAAGATTATGATGAGTTAGATAACGAGTTTGACGATGAATCTGATTATGAAGATGATTATGAGTCAGAAGATGATTATGAGTCTGATTATGAAGATGATTATGATCAAGAAGAATTAGATGAAGAAGAATTAAATGAAGAAGAATATGAAACTTCTGATACAGCTAAAAAGGTAAATCTTTATAAATCTGATAATAAATCTGAAAAATTCAAAAAGGTTGCGAAAGCTAATAAGACGAGAAAGAGTGCAAGAAAAAAATCTTTGGAGAAAACTTCAGAGAAATCGTTAGATAAAAAGATTTATTCTCAGTTAGAACTTAATGAAAAACTCAGCAGAACACTTAATGAATTTAAGGCTTCTCTTCGTGAAGAAATGTCAAGAGAACTTGAAGAAAAGATTAAGTGGATTTCCCTTGGTGCTAACCTGGGTGCTCGAAATGCTCAGATGGGAGTTCAGACTGGAACTGCCATGGGAAGTACAATTGCTGCTACATCAACAACAAGAACTGAAACTCAGGAATCACCTGCATATTCAGACGAAAGCATTTTTGGAACTGAGGATGAAGAGTACACAGGCTTCAACTTTGGTTTAGATGATGATCAGGAAGAAGAATATGATTTTGATTCTGAATTCTCATCAGATTCAGAGTATAGCTTTGATGATGACTCAAGTGATTCTGATTATGAGTCAGATTATGATTCTGATTATGATTCAGAAGAAGATTCAGAAGAAGAGTTAGAAGACGGCTTCAACTTTGGATTTAATGATCTTGAAGATGAAGACTCAGACTATGATTTTGATGATTCAGATGACGATGATGATGAGTTTAGTTTTGCTTCTGATGATGACGAAGATGATGATGACGAAGATGATGATAACGATGACTTTGATAGTCTCTTCGCAAGTGATGACGATGATGATTATGAACCAGCACCATTCCTGTTTGCAGAGCTTTTGGCAGAGGCGGCAGAAGAATATGCTGAAATGGGCATAGATGAAAGAATGGAAGCATCCGGTGAAGAAGTAATTGAAATCACAGTTGAAGAACTGGGAGATTATATCAAGAAACTTCGTAAACAAAAATAAACTAAAAAATTTAATACTTAAGCAAGGTAAAAATGGAGGTTTAAAAATGGATATTAAGTTAGTAGACAGAGGAACAGATGGGGAACTCATCATGTCAGGAGATCTAGACACAAAAACATCAAGAGATGCGGATCAGCTTTTTGAACAGATGGCAGATAGATTTACAAATATTACTCTTAACATGAAAAATCTGGACTATGTATCCAGTGCCGGACTTCGTGCTATTAGAAATCTATATATTAAGCTTAGTCAGAAACAGGGAAAACTTACTATTACTAATGTAAATGAAAATGTTATGGAAGTTTTCGAAATGACTGGACTTGCAGGCCTTTTAAATATTCGATAAAGAGTGTTGCGCTTTTGTTGTTACCTGATATGTATACTAACTATATAATCAGGATAATAATAAAAAAGAGGATTAAATATGAGACACAGTGGATATGATCAAGAGAGTATTAATAGATATACTCGTCGAAAAGATCAATTTAAAAAATTAATGCGAAAAGGGATCGCAGCTGTACTGGCAGCAACAATGGTGATGTCCTATTTTCCTTTTAATGGATCAGGTATAGGTGCCACAGATGTTTATGCTGCTACATCTACGGATTCAAATCCTATAAATTCAAATCCTATAAATATGAAGGATCTTGTAACCGGAAATTCTTCTTTTTCACAAGATTTCAATAGTAATTCAGAAAATGGACAAGATGGAGTAGGTGTAGGAATTGGAACATCATTTGGAACTGCAACAATGACAGATGGTCAGTACCAGGTTACCAGTGGAACTGATACGGCTACAGTACAGGATGCATATAAGATTAACGCGAATTCCGCTTCTGAGACATTTAAACCATTTGCAAATATGGAAGAGTGGAGAGATCGTGAAGTTTTTGATGCCCCAGCTAATACTTATTCCCTTACTGTAGCAACAGGAGCTACTGATGGATCAAAGGTTCTATATTTTGGAATAAAATATAAGGATAAGAATAAGGTTTCAAGAACTCAGTTTATATTCCCACATGTAGATGCACAGGACAGAAGTGCTAAGCTTCTCAATTACTATGCTAAGGGTAGTAGCATCTATGATACATATGGTAGCAAGATGCTTAAGGAGATGAATTATAAAGAAACTCCTACCAATCAGAAGGCTCTTCAGTCATTTTCAGTACAGGATTATGCTTTCCAGACTGAGGCTGAGATAGCTACTGTAGAGAGTATAGATGTATATGTAGAAGTAGGATCCTGGACTGTTCAGGGTATGTCGCTTTATAAAGTAGACAAGTATAAAGGAATGGAAGAGTATGGTCTTGTTTCAGGAGAGACATTCCTGGACTTCGAAGGATATATGATCACTGATGTTCAGAAGTCAAATCCAGGTAGCCAAGTTACGGTTCCTACAGATTCAGCAGGAGCTGATGCGATAATCAGAATTACAAAAGATCAGAATGACGATCTCTATATTGAGAATTATACGGAGAAGACGGAGGAGAATACAAGAGGATTTGCAGTAAATAGTTCTCTATATACTCTCAGAATGGATTTTTCTGATGTATATAATGGCGGCCTTGAAATGTTTATTAATGAAAAGGCTCAGTCAATGAAAGCCTATGGTGGAATAGTTGAAGATATGGTTATGGAAATTCAATATAAGGATATCCATGGCTGGACAAGAAAAGTAAATCTGCCAGTGGTACTGAGCAGTTATGGCATGGCTCTTCAAACACTAGGCGATAGGACGATTATGGGATTTGGTCAGAGAGGTGACACCATAGCGTTCCAGGGAGTTTTCCCAGAGTATAGCACTATTATGGGAAACCCTGTTATATATGTTGGTGACAAGGCTAGAAAGATTATAGCTGAAAATGGAATTACAACTGCATCTTCAACTTCGAAGATGAGTCAGAATTTATCTAAGTCAGGTTCTGATGATGTTAGAATTGCCGGAGTATCATTATATAAGGGCGGATGTATGCCGGTAATTATTGATGGTACAGATAATAAAGGTAATACTGTACAAGGTGCTACTCTCCAATATGTATTTGAGGGTGGAGAACCTGTAATGTATCAGACAACGGATCAGATAAAAGGACGACTTATAAAGTCAAATGGTTCTGAAGTATTTAAAATGTCAAAATATAAGAGTGGTAATCCTATTGTTGCTGCAAGAAAGGGTGGAGACCAGTTCCTGGTAACAATTACTACGAATAAGAGGTCTAAAACCACTGCAAGTTCGGACATGTCCTTAAGACTTTACTATAATACAATAGATGGTCAGAAGACTAATACTGTGGCTTATAAGGCGAAAGAAGGAGCTAATGATTATATGGGGATCTGGCCGGATGTGAATGGAGGTAATTTCCTTGAGAATTCTTCCATCGCTCCAGAAGGACAGGTATCATTCCTTGTTGAAGCAAAGGATTTCCAGAATTTTACAGCCGCAGAAATAACTGTATTAGGCGATAAGAACTGGGTAATGGACAATATCACCATTTCCTATGTTTCAACTTATAATTCTCGTTTGGCTTACCTTCGAGAGACAGAAATGGCTGGAGTGAAGTCTAATTATTGGCTTGAAAGATCGGCTAGGGTATCTGAGTTCTTTAATCTCAGAGGCGTAGATTACAAAGTCCTTGATGCAAATGGAAAAGATGTAAATGCAAAGGATAGTGAAAAAAGTACTGATGGATCAGGAAAGGTTCAGCTTGTTGTAGACGGAGTTCCACAGTATGACGAAAATGGAAAACCAGTACTAGTTGATTATAATGATGTGGCAGAGGTTAAGACATCTGGTAATCAGGTATTTAAACCAGGATCACCATATACAATAACCTTTGATAATGATACAGAGATTGATACCAGAACAACTACTTATGCAGATGTTAGATATTCAATGACATATGCACAGGCGAAGATGGACTGGGGATTCTTTAGAGAAAAGAAGAAGTATGATGTGGCTGTACAGGTTGCATCTGATAGCGATTATGATGATGGTAATGGAAATTCAGGTTCTACAAACCATTTTTATTTCCAGCTACTTTTCAATAATGGTAATAGCGCATATGTTTTGGCCAATCAGCAGCTTTCAGCCGATGGATTTAGGTCAGGTAGGGAAGAAACTTTCTCCATATCTATCAATCAGGATTATGGCGAATTGAAAGGAATGAGAATTATTCCTGAAGATCTCTCCAATGAAGCGGAGCCTTTTGATAAGTTGAATATTCAGAAGATAACTATTTCTGAACAGACAAAGGGTGGAAGTTTTATATCCTATGTAATCGACCAGGTTGGTTGGATAGATATTGATTTCCGTGATGAACTTGAGTCTGCTTCCTCACATGGACAGAAAGCCAGAACAGCAGCAGAACTTTCAAAGATTTATAAGATTTCTTATAAAGAAAGAAATGTTAAGCTTCTCTGTGAGGTTACTTACGAACCATGGAGTGGAGAATATGGTCAGTTTACTGGCTCTATAAAAGCGGTTATTGAATATGTAACAGCTTCTACTAATGAAGTGAAACGAAAAACTGTTGATGTGGCTCAATGTATGGCCAGCTACTTGAATGTTCAGGCTAAATCGGTAGAACCGACTACCGGTTCTGATGGTACATTGAAGATACCGGCGGAAGGTTTGGGAACCTATACGGATCCTGAAACTATGATGAGACCAAATCATACAGATAGATTTATCATTCCAGCTATTTCGGATCTTAAATCAATTAAGTCTGTAACATTTACCGCCAAGAATACAGGAGAGTATCTCTCAATATGGAATATTGGAAAGGTAAGTATTTCACAGATTGTTAAGGATGGTGAGTTAAAGCTTACAGATAATGATGAATATGTAAGAGATATGACTACCAAGCATCTTTGTACTAGTGAAAATCTTGATACTATTTCAACTGAACTTGAGATAGGTAATGCTAAGCCGATTGAAAAGATTAAGATGACTTATAATGAGATAGTATGGAGCTCAGAAGAATGGGCAACTCCTGTAACTAGAGTTCCTGAATCTGAGGATGATACAGTTAATATCTTTATCTATCCACAGGCTGGATATAGTGGTGGTGATAATGCAGATTTTGCTGCATCCTTTAATTTCTTTATTCCATTCTCACAATATAAGACTGCAAGTGTAGGTACATTTAAGCATACAACAGATGCTTTAGGAAATGATGTATTTTTTGCAGAAGGTATTGGGGCAGCTGGATTTGTTAATGCAGGTGCATTAAAAGTTAGAAGCTATAATCCAAATATGTATGTTGATCATGCGGTGGTACAGCATGTGAAATCAGGTACTGTAGTAGGTAATTATACATACTTCTATAATGGAGCTACAGCAAAGAATTATCCATCTGCAGAACCGTTATTTAATAATAATTATCTTGATCATTGTAAGGAAGTTTTAGCATTATCCTTTGGACCAGGAACTGAAAAACAGGAACTTATTTCCGAAGGACATGATATTGCAATTGGTTTTACTTACACATCAACCATAGACGATGGAAAGACAGAATTCCAGTCACCATTTGTTTATCTCACTGATGTAGGTATAAATGAAATATCTGAGGGACTTTTTGCAGAGATTCCATTCTCAGTACCATATGTAAAACAGATTACTGGTTATCAGATAGCCGCATATGGAAATGTTGAAGGAACTATTATAGGAGCTGCGGCTCAGGTATATCATGAAGAACAGCCAAAGCAGGATGCAAATACAGGTGAAACTGTTGAAGCATCATTAACAAGAAGATCATATGCAGCATTTGCTGAGGATAAGTATTCACTTACTTCAAGATTAACACCACATAAGGCTACATCAGATGTTCCTTATAGTGATGATGTTAAGAGAAGTGTTACACCAGTATCAATTACATTTAGAACATCAGGTGCATCTAAGGATACAGATAGTAGTACATCTTCAGCAGTAAGAATGTATGTAAAATATCGTAAGTATGATGGTACAACACCTACGGAACCTTTATTTGAGGATGTAACACCTTATATTCAGGGACCGGAAAAGAAGTTTGTTACGGATAAGGAACAGACAGTTAAGTTCTTCCTGCAGGGTATGAGTGAAGATCTTACGATTATATCACTGTATATTGTACCGTATAATTCTAAGGTTAAGATATCAAATGAAAGAGCACAGGTACCGCAATCAGAAAAGGATTATTCTACAGTTGAAACCATTCTGAATGAAGCGGGAGATGGAGAAGGAGTAGATCTGAATAATCAGGCTGCTGCGGATATGACTAAGGAAATTCTGGAAAGCAGAAATGCATTCTGGAAGATATCAGGTGTAGTTGTTAATCTGGGATTTGGAGAGAGAATTATTAATAGAGATAATCTTGATCAGGAATTCTCAGGTCTCAGCACCAATAATACACTTAGACTTTCAAATGTTAAGGAAGTTGTTGATATTACAAAGAACAGTGAAGCTAAGAGAACCATAGAATCAGGTACAGTACTCAGTTATACAGCTAAGTCAGGTGATAAGTTCACAGGACATGTATTCGTAGTAGATTCAGATTCAGGCTTTGAGGTTAAGGCTTATAAGGTGGTAGGTACAGCTAAAGAAGAAGTAGCATCATCTATATCAGACAATAAGACTGATAGCTTTGTATTCACAGTTCCAGAGAACAAGACAGGCGAGCTGGTTGTTTATAGACTAGAAATATACCCAAAGGATGGTCCTGATCTTGTAGAAGTAGTAGAAATAACAGTTGAGAGTGATCCGCCAGAGACGGCTACATCTACAGATGCTGCTGCTTCTGGTTCTACTGATCAACCATAAAAGATTAGAATTATTAATAATACTAGGATAAAGGTTGAAAGTTTCTACCTTTATCCTAGTAATACTGCTTTAAAGAAATAAAAAAGGTATATAAAAGGCACATAATATGGAAAACAAAAAGTTAATCCCAATTTTAGGACTTGTGGCAGTTGTTCTTGTGATTGCTGCACTCCTCATATTTTTTGCCGTAAGACATAAAAAGAAGAATCAGGTATTCCTGGATTCAGATTATCCAATTATCTATGAGCAGAAAAATCAAGGGATCCTAATTCAGATAGATGGAAAGAAGACCAAAAAGCTGAAATGGGAAATGGAAATAGAAGATTCAAATATAGTTAGTGTAACAAAGACAGGATTTGGAAAAGGGGGAAAGGTTAAGTATGAGATTTCTCCTAAAGCAGAAGGACTTACAAATGTTACATTTTTTAAGAAAACTTCTCTAGGCTCATATCAGTATGATGCAGTTAAAGTAAGTGTACCAATTTATGTAACGGCTTCAGCAACTGGACCTAAAGTTACTTTGTTAGAGAACCCTAGAGTTTTTGTTGGCCCAATTCCTATGGCGGAAGATTCTACAAATCCTTTCCTTGTATATCCATATGGAAAGGGATTTAGTGAGATAACATTTATAAATGGTGTTTCAGACTGGACAGTTACTGACCCAAATAATATTCTTGCCACATTTACACAGAATACAAGTGGAAGCGAGACAAGAATGATAATTTCGACTGCATATAATATAGAGCAGATTTCTTCAGGACAGTCGACTTTAAATATTGATTCTGCGACTGGTACAGATGCAGGTAATACAAATATTGATCAGTCAGGAAAGTCAAAGGACCCAACAGCAGGTATTATTCAGGATACAACTATATCTATATCCAGTCCAAGTCTTGGAATTACGGAATATGTAGATGTACATATAGATATTAATGGTAATTATGAGCTTTCTGAGGGAAAAGCTCCATAAAGCTTTATAAAGGCTCAGTTAAAGCTCCATAAAAGCTCTATAAAAGCTCTATATAAGTAACAAAATTGAGAGGGCTAAATCTTGTCAAAAGAAAATAATATAGAAAATACTAAACAAAAAAATATAGAGAATAATA
>CAMNGU010000035.1 GCA_946538525.1 uncultured Lachnospiraceae bacterium | reverse complement strand
TAAAACCATCCCATTCATCAAATGTAAGCATTAGATCTTTTTGCATCGCAATCTTTCCTCCTATAACGATACACCAACTGCTTCTTTGAAACCCACATCCCTTTGGCGTTTAGATGTGTATCTAAAATATTACTATAGTAACTTCTCACAATCAATTGTGAATGTACACAAAAAACACACTATATAGTGTTCGTTTTTTTATGCTCACTACATAGCGTGTCTTATTTTTGAAATTTAAAATACTATTTTTTTATTATTTATATTTTTCTAGTTTTTATTTTTCGTTATTCTTCACTTTACTGCCTTTTAGTATTTCCATAATCTTATCATAATTCTCCGGGACATGTGGAAATACACAGTCCTTACAATTCTTCACAGGTCCTCTGCTGGATTCTGTGATGGTATAATTTCCAGGACAGTCCAGATTATATAGCGGGCAGAAACAGAATAAGCAATTGATATCTATACTACATTTATGACAGGGATAGTACTGGCAATCTTTATTCGCAAAAAATCTAGAACTATTATGACTTTCACTCATTTAGTTTTCCCCTTTCATAACTTCAATAAATTCATCAACAAATTTAGGACTGGAATTATAGTATAAATGAGGATAACCCAAAACTCTTCTTCCATCTATCATCATAGCTGAGTATTTTTTTCCGGTGGATGTTTTTTCAAGTAAAGCATCTCCCCCATTATCAGTGCTGTCAAAGTAATGGAATTCATGTCCCTTCATTCCTACAAGCCCTTGAAATTTTTTTTCTTGGCAAACAATTTGGCTAACATTAAAATATCCAAACCGAACTAAGTGACCTGTATATTCCGCAGCCGCATCTAGAGCCCCAACCATCTGATATACTTCTCCCTCTTTAGTCCGAATACTCTTATGAAGATACATGAAGCCACCACATTCAGCTATGCATGGCAGGCCATTATCTAATACTTCCTTAACTGATTCGAGCATAGATTTATTATCACTTAATTCCCTGGCATACTGTTCAGGATAGCCTCCTCCCAACAGAAGTCCTGATATTCCATCTGGCAGCCTCTTATCTTTTAAAGGCGAGAAATAGATAATATTAACACCTCTTTTTTCAAATGCCTCTATATTCTCTTTATAGTAAAAGCAAAATGCTTCATCTTTCGCAACTGCAAGATTGATGATGAATTTAGACTTCGTCATGCTTTCGTGATTCTTAGAAACAGATTCCTGCTCGTTATCCTGCTTATCTAAAACGCTTGCAGCTTCCAGCTTTCCTGAGCTCTCCATTATCTCCAAAATAGAATCCACATCTACATATTTTTCTATCATATCAGCCATAAGATTTATCTGCTCCTGCAGCCCCTGAATCTCTCCAGGAAGACTCAGCCCCAGATATCTACTGCTGATACTGATTTCATCATTCTTGGGAAGAAAGCCCACAACTCTGGCGTCAAAACCTGCCGCATTAATCTCATTTTCAAGTACTGGCTTTATCCTCTGATACATTCCTTCGCTTAACTGATTCAGGATTATCCCCTTTATCTTATTATCCCTATCATCAGCAAGAATCCCTTTAATCACCGATATCAGCGTGCGTACCGCTCCACGGCCATTTACCATAAGTATAATATTGGTATCAGTTTTTATAGAAACCTCATAGGACGAAAACTTATCAGAATCCACATATATGCCATCATAGATTCCCATAACCCCTTCGATAACTCCGCAGTTTCCATCAGCAGTTCTATCTTTAAGAAGACTTTTTAAACGATTTTCATCCGGAATATCCGAGTCCAAAAAGTATGGATCCAGATTGGTACTTGGTACTCCCAGCACCTTTTCATGAAACATTGGATCTATATAATCCGGTCCACATTTAAATGAAACCGGCTTCATGCCCCGATTCTTCAGCAGCTGAAGTAAGCCGCAGGTAAATGTGGTCTTACCACATCCACTTCTTTCTGCAGCAATCATTACCCTTGGGAAATGTATTAATTTGTTTATAGCTTTACTCTTTTCTTCTATCATTTTCCATAGTCCTACAACTCAAATGAGTAGATCATCACCGGGTTCTCTGCGCGGAACATATGGTAATCCCCCACATCAGTCAGATTACTAACTCCTATCTGCACCGCCCTGCGATTCTTTGGTTCAAACTCTTCCAACACTTTTTCGGTTTCCTGAATGGTTTCTAGTGTCACCGCATTTACTACAAATCGAATACCTTCTCCCAGCTGAGATATAAGTCGTACTATCTCCCCCAGCTGTCCGCCACTTCCACCAATAAAAACCGCATCAGGTTTTGTTTTTCCAGCAAGCATCTCATCTATGTTTTCACGAAGAATTTCGGAAGCATCTCCCTCAATCACCTTAACATTATCCATATGATGATTTTCTATATTCTGCTTAAGTATTTCTACTCTTTCCTTTTTCTTTTCCACAGATAAAACCCTAAGGGTTGGATGAAGACTTCCTATCTCAATGGCAACAGAACCAGTTCCACCACCAATATCAAATACCAGATCCCCTTCTCGAAGCTGAAGGCGTCTAATACTCTCATGGCGAATAACTTCTTTGGTAATTGGTGTATTGTCTCGAAGAAAATCCTGGTCCATAAAATACGGAATAAGCATTCTCCCCTGCGGACTAAGGTTACGAATAAAACCTATGATACTTCCACTTCTTTCGATACCCATAGCTTCATCAAGAGAAAGAGTTACTATCTCCTCTTCCTTTGAGGATAGATTTATTCCCAGTGTAATCTCTCCTTCAATTTCCTGTTCCTTCATCCCTCTCGCCAGACTATTCACATCCTGAGCACCTGAAAAAAGGACAAATGCTTTCTCTTGATATTTTATATTCCAAAGAATTTCATTTAGATTTTCCTTACTGAATCTTCCATGAAGACTATATATTCCAGCATCCTCATAACTTTCTCCAAGCTTTGCAGCAAGAGCGGATACACTGGATAATCCCGGAAGTACAGAAATGATAAAGTTAACGCCACCAATATTGACGCTCCTTAGTTCCTTTTCTCCAAACTGTTTCAGCCTCTCATATTTATCTTCTAAATACTTAAGAAATGATCTGGCTCCACTATAGAATCCGCTGTCCCCTGAAAAAAGAATGACATTTTTCTTATATTCCGGATGAGCCAAAATAATATCTATCACATCTTCCGCTCTGAATAGACTATATTTTTCTTTATTCTGTGCACAACCTAAACTTTCCAAGATTCGCTTAGCGCCAAAAATGGCATCCGCATTTTTTACTGCTTCTTTCACTTCTTCCGTTAAGGAATCTCCATCGCCCATTCCGGCTCCAGCGAGAATCAAATGAGCTTCTTTTGATTTTGTATCTGATTTTATATCTAGCTCTAAATCCGCCCCCTTAACAAGCAATTTCTCAACCTCAGAAAGGGGCATCCCCTCTTCCTCAGGTCTTGCGATCACATATGTTGAAATGCCACATTTTTCTGCAGCCTCAATTTTTTCTCCGAAGCCTCCTGCCGTTCCGCTTTCCTTCGTAATCAGATGACGGATTCCATATTGTTTTATAAGAGCTACATTAAGTTCCACACTAAATGGTCCCTGAAGAGCTATAATATGGCTTTCTTCAAAACCTAATCTTTTACATTTTTCTATACTTTCTATCGTAGGTATAACACGAACATAGGTATTCTTCAAAACCTCAGCAGATAAGGTCTCTGCAAAGATTTCCAGATTATTGCTGCCCGTTGTTATAAGGACAGGTTCTTTTTGATTTTCTTTTTGATTTAGAAATTTAGTCAAAGCTTCAGCACACAGATCTATAGATTTAAAAATATGGATATTCTCCGAAACAGGAATATCAACTCTATCTCTCTTCACCCGCAGATACTTTAGTCCCATTTTCTCCGCTACCTTTCCAGCATTTTCTGTTACCTCTTTGGCATATGGATGAGTCGCATCCACAAGGAAATCCCCTTCCGAAAAACCTTCACCTTCCAGGTAGAGAATCATAGCATCTTCGTCCAGCTTTCCAATCCGGATAGTTCTGAACTCCCCTTCTCCAAGCATGGTTTCACCATACTCAGAAGCCACAGATACTATATGTTTTATTCCAGATTCTTCCAGCTTATCAGAAAGCACTCTTCCTTCAGTTGTACCAGCTAAAATAAGAATTTTACTCATTCCGTTTCCTCTGTTCCCTATAAATCTTCCCGGTATCCTCTTAATGTCACCATGTAATCTCCAAAATTTCTGGTGTCCAAATTACCAATAAACACTGTGGTAAACATATCCACCTCAGTATCTCTTAACTCCCTAAGAGTCATTATCTCAGTTTCCTGACCATCTCTTCCTATATTCCTTGCAATACCACAGCAGGTTTCTTCAGGCAGTACCTCCAGAACTATATCACAAGCTTTCTTAAGATAGTCCTTTCTATTATGACTGGAGGGATTATAGAGCACCATAACAAAATGCGCCTCCGCCGCCAGTCGAAGTCTCTTCTCTATCAGTTCCCAGGAAGTTAGACGATCACTTAGACTGATGACAGCAAAGTCGTGACCAACCGGAGCCCCTAAAAGTGCACCACCACTTAAAGCCGCTGTTACCCCAGGAATAACTTTCACTTTATCGAAGCCAACCTTCTTCGCTTCCTCCAACATAGGAGAAGCCATGCCATACACTCCAGAATCTCCACTACCGATTAGTGCTACATTCTTTCCCTCAAGAGCAAAATCAATACATTTCCTGCAGCGCTCCAATTCTTTAGTCATTCCATTTTCAAAGAATTCCTTATCCGAGAATCTATCCCGCACCAAATCTATATAAGTTTTATATCCAGCTATAATATCCGACTGCTGAAGTACTTTTTCTGCCTCTTTTGTAATCCCGTCCTCTTTTCCAGGACCGATTCCCACTACATATATAAATCCTGCCATATATATTTTTCCTTTTAAAGATTTTAAAGATTTTAAAGTTTTTCAAGAGTTTCAAGTTTTTAAAGATTTTAAAGCTTTTCAAGAGTTTTAAAGTTTTTCTAAAATCATTTCTAACACTCTACTAAAATTCTCTATATTTTTTTATATCCCCATGCGTTTTGCTACCGCCACAGTTATTCCCTCTGCAATTTTCTTAGAGACTATCAACTCTCCATTATTCCTGCATCCCAGAATTGCCGCTCTCTCACATACATTTCCTACACCCACTTTTTCCTGAACATAGTCTGAATGAGAGAATTCTCCATCTATACTATTAAGGAGATCAGCGTCAAATGTTATAAATGGAATTCTGTATTTCTTTGAAAAGTTTTTTAGACACTCTTCCTCTTCTTTTCTATCAATGGAACATAGAGCATATACTTCATCCAAGGAAATCTTATTCTCTTTCAAAATCTGCAAAATGAATTCTTCTGCTTCATTTATGTCCTTATCCTTCTTTGTTCCAACACCTAAAACATATGGCTTAGGAGAAAGAAGAAGTGAATATTCTGCATCCGCATCTGCCACATTTGAAATCAGAACATCCACCGGTTCCTTAGGAGGAAAATTCTTAATCGAAAGTCTGACAGCCTTTCCCTCCAAAGCTTTTGCAGATACTTTTTTAATCCCATCTCTATTCTGAATTTTCAGGTTATTCTCCTGAGCATATAGATCTGGAGAAAAAACATCATTAACATCTGTTGAAGTTGTAATAACTGGTGTTGCTCCCAGAAGTTCAGCTATGGTAAGAGCCACTTTATTTGCTCCTCCCAAATGTCCTGAAACAAGCGGTATTACGAACTGAGCATTATCATCGATTACTATCACCGGGCTATCTAATAACTTATCATTTATATATTCAGAAATGTATCTCACTGCGATTCCCACAGCCGACACAAAGATAAGACATGCTTTATCTTTAAAACCCTGACTCACAAACTCCTTCACCGAAACATATGAATTAGCAGTTATTCCTTCCATGCCCAATTTCTTATATTCATTATTTAATCTTTCAATTACATTTCTACCCTTATCTGTAAATGCAATCGCTCTTTTTTCCATAATTCCAATCCTATTTTCCAGTCCTGAAACCTGTGGTAAAATCCGCCGCATATAGTCTGGATTTTTCATAGTCTTCAGAAGAAACAGCATCCCCCACCAGTACTACTGCTATATTTTTAATTCCAGCATTTTCACCTACCTCAGCCAGTTTTCCCACTGTGGTGATAATCTTTTTCTCCTCTGGCCAAGTGGCTTTATAAACAATGGCAGCAGGAGTATCTTCTTCATATCCACCTGCCAGCAGCTTCTCTGACAACTCACGAAGCATTCCTGCGCTTAGATAGATGGCCATGGATGCTTTATGCGCTGCCAGGCTTTCCATGGATTCCGTCTCCGGAACCAAAGTTTTCCCCTGAAGACGGGTGATGATAAGTGTCTGCGAAACTCCTGGAAGAGTATATTCCAGATTAAGAGATGCCGCCGCACCAAAACAGGCACTTACCCCAGGACAGGAGTCATATGGAATTCCTTCCTTCTCCAGAAAATCCATCTGTTCCTTAATTGCTCCATAGATACTAGGTTCACCTGTATGAAGACGCACAACCTCTATCTCTTTTTGCTCTGCTTTTTCTGTTTTCGCAGCCTCAATATAGACAGCTGTCACTTCCTCTAGTGTCATTTCCGCACTATTATAAATTTGTACATTTTCTTTCGCATACTCTAGCAACGCCGGATTCACCAGACTACCAGCATAGATTATGATATCCGCTTTTTCTATCAGCTCTTTTCCTCTTACGGTAATCAGGTCCGGTGCTCCAGGTCCGGCTCCTACAAAATGAACCATACTAAACTCCCTTTTTCTCTATCTTTTATTCCTATTTTTTATCTCTATCTTTAATTCTATCTTTTATTCTATATTTTACCCTTATCTTTTATTTATTAGATTTTACTTTTTCCAGAAGACTTTCAGCCCCTTGAGTTTTTCCCAACACTCCATATTCCGTCATATATATCATACTCTCAACACAGAGCTCACCTTCAGCTCGCTTTTCAAGATAATACTTTATCTTATCCACCATATATTTAAAGCACTGCTTCTCTATCCCCAACTCCTTCAGGATATCGCAGGCTTCCTTAGTGGTTGCACAGTCCAATATCTGATTTAGCTTCTCTTCGCTGACATGACATCTGGCCGCAGCAGCAGCTATTATTTCCATTCTGCAGTCCGCCTCTTTTGAGTGAGTATTCATTATTCCACCCGAGACCTTTACAAGCTTCCCTGCATGTCCAGCAAATATCATCTGTTTGAACCCCAGCTTCCTGACCATATCTACTGTATCTCCTACGAAGTTGGAACATTTCACTGCCTTATCTATATCGTAGCCATACTCATCAAATAAAAACTTCTGTCCATAATTTCCAGGAGTCACCACCGCAACTGTAGCTCCCTCCTCTTTCTGCTGACGAAGTTCCACATATATGGTATCCAGAATCGCCTTGGTACTCATAGGTTCCACAATACCAGTGGTTCCAATAATAGAAATTCCGCCTTCTATACCAAGTCTCGGATTAAATGTCTTTTCAGCAATTTCTTCTCCTTCCGGAACAGATACTGTAAGTTCAAAGGAGTCTCCAAAGTCAAAGATTTCCATAACCTCTCTAACTTCTTTTTCCATCATCTTTCGAGGCACTGAATTTATGGCGGCATTTCCCACCTTTTGATCAAGACCTGGTCTAGTTACAACACCGACGCCCTTTCCACCTTTAATCTCCACCCTTTGTTTTCCATCAGGTATCACTCGCGTCTTCACATATATAAGGATCCCATTGGTTATATCCGGATCATCGCCAGAATATTTACGAACAGCACAGCTTACAAAATCTTCCCCTCTGGTAATATCCAAAAGTTCTGCATTATAAGGAATCCCTGCCGGAGTCTCTATCTCGATACTCTCTTTATCTCTTCCACTAAGCAGCATATACGCTCCAGCCTTGGCCGCCGCCGCACTGCAGCTTCCTGTTGTAAATCCTTTTTTCAACTTATCTTTCATTTGTAGTCTCTTTGTAATCTCTTTATAATCACTTTATAGTCTCTTTACAGTCACTTTATAGTCTCTTTATAATCTCTTTTTATTTCTCTTTTTGTAATTTCTTCTTGAGTTCTTTTCAATCTTTTTTAATTCTCTTTTCTTTCTACTGATCACATTGATAAAGAACTGCATTAAAGATTGCTGCTGCCACATTGCTTCCACCTTTTCGACCCTTATTAACTATATAATCCAGATTACTTTCCAGAACCAGTTCCTTCGCCGCTTCCACATTTACAAATCCCACCGGAACACCAATTATAAAAGCTGGTCTGTATCCATTTTCTGACGAAGCATCCATCAAAGATATAAGGGCTGTTGGTGCATTTCCCACCACATAGATTACCGATTTGGGAATCTTCATAGCCCTCTCCATACTGACATAGGCTCTCGTAAGTTCCCGCTGCTTTGCCTCTTGAGCCACATCCTCATCAGCCATGTAGCAATGAACTTCTCCGCCAAACTTCGCCAGGCGTTTCTTATTGATTCCAGTAAGAGCCATGTTTGTATCTGTTACAACATCCGACCCACTTATAATAAGCCCCTTCAAAACATCCACAGCTCCGTCACTGAATTTAAGGGTATCTACATAATCAAAATCTGCGGTGGTATGAATGCATCTCTTTATAACCGGTTCCTCTTTTTCAGGAAGTTTTATCCCTCTTTCTTCCAGGATTCCTCCGATTATTTCAAAGCTCTTCTTTTCAATAACCGCAGCATTCATCCATTCTGTTTTTATATTTGATTTATTAATATTAGATTCTTCTTTTTTCATTTTGCTATTCTTTTATTATTCTTTTATTTCTTCAAGTTTCCGAATGAGATACTGATTCGCTTCATGGCTCTTAATTCCAATCCTGTAAAACTGCGTCCCTTCGAACTCACGAATAAGGATTCCCTGTCTCGTAAGCATTTCATTAAGACCAGGTGTCCCGGCAAAATAGATATAACAGGAGTCGCTATCAAAAACCTTAAATCCTAGCTGCCTTAATGACTCAGTAAGAAACAGTCTCTCTTCACGAATTCCTTTAATAACACTCTCTAGATAAGCTCTATTTTCAGCCTTTCTAAGTCCCGCTTCCATAATATACTCTGCAGGAATGGACAAGTTCCACTCCGGAAGTAACGACTTCACTCCAGCTATCACGCTCATTTCCGCTACAATATATCCCATGCGAATTCCCGGAAGAGCCAGGAATTTGGTAAATGAAGTAACCACTATAGTCCTTGGAAACCTTCTTAACATTTCACTCTTCGATATACTTCTTTTCTCCAGAGATTTTTCAGAAAGAAGCAGAAAGCTTTCATCTATAATGACCCAAGTGCCTTCTCTATCAGCCCTTTCTAAAAACTTTTCTATAACCTCATCAGGAATATTCTTCCCACTTGGATTCCATGGATCCGTCAGAAAAATAAGTTCAGGACTTTCATGCCAAATGTCATCTATATCACTTAGTGTTGGAACAAATCCATTTTCTTCTTTCAGTCCATATCTAATAATCTCACTGCTTTCTTCCGAACCCAGCACATATTCATAACCACTATAGCAAGGTTCCAGCAGGAGTACCTTTTTAGGCTTTACATATCTCACCGCTCCAAGAAGAAGCTCAGAGGCTCCATTTCCCGCAAGGACATTCGACTCTGATGTGCCTTCCGACTTTGCTATAGTCGCCTTTATACTACGCTGCATAATATCCGGATACTGTACAGAATCCTTAAGTCCCCGGATTCCAGCCTCAGTTATCTCATCAGTTGGCGGTAAAGGATTCAGGCTAACTGAAAAGTCATATTTAATATTTTTTCCAAATGTATCTCCACCGTGACTCATTTAAAAGTCACCCCCGTTACCCAAATAATTATCATAGAAAATATATAAAATAAAAATACTGCCACATCTTCCGTAGCAAACATAAGGCGATTTACCTTACGAATATCCTCTGCATCTGTCTTCTTTATCTCATCTCCAATAACAGGTTTCTCAACCACCTTCCCACCATAGGTACTGCTTCCACCAAGAGCCAGTCCAAGAGCACCAGCGGCTACACTTTCTGTCTGAGCACTGTTGGGACTCTTATGTGCCAATCGGTCTCGCTTCCATATCTTGAAAGCCTGCCCGGAATCGTAGGACTTAGTAAACATTTTTAGAACTCCTGCTGCCACGATCATAAAAAGGGCACTAATTCTGGAGGGAAGAAAATTAGCTGCGTCATCTATTTTTGCAGCCGCCTTCCCAAAATATTCATATTTTTCATTATGATAGCCGATCATAGAATCCATGGTATTAATAGACTTATACAGTGCACCAAGGATTGGTCCACCAACCACCATATAAAGAAGGGGTGCTATCACTCCATCTGAAGTATTCTCCGCCACAGTTTCCACTGCCGCCTTCGCAACCTTTTCCTCATCTAGATTAGCCGTATCTCGTCCAACTATCATGGAAAGATTCTTTCTTGCTCCCACTAGATCATAATCCTTTAAAGATTTATACACCTTCATGCTTTCATCATAGAGATTCTTCGCCGCAAGGAAATAGCAGGATAGTATTGTTTCAAAAGTGATCCCCACTACAGGATGGACTTTGTAGGAAACGAACATCAAAGCCCCGGTAACAACCACAGATGTCAGCATCACAATCATCGCAAGAAGAAGGCCCGAGCCAAATGTTTTTTTTACCATTTTCTTTTCTAGTAATGCGATGTAATTTCCAATCCATCTAATAGGATGTGGAAGCGAGTAGGGATCCCCCACCACTCTATCCAGAATGATACTAAAGGTTAATGCAATTGTATGATATATCCATAATTCTCTCATTTTCCAAAGTCAAGGAAAGCATATAGCCTCCCATATTTCCTATCATAAAATCATAATAATCTTTTCCAGTAAGGTGACTCATGATGGCCATAATATTTCCACCATGGCAGATTACAACTGGAGTTCTTCCGCCCGACAAAGAAAGTATCTCATAAAACTCCGCCACACTTCTGTCTATAAAGCCCGCTCTATCTTCCCCATTTGGAAATGGCATAGTCCCATTACTATCTATCCATCTTTGATAGTCAGGATTATCCTTTAACTCCTCATAATTCTTACCCTCGAAATCTCCAAAGTCGATTTCCGTAAGCCCCTCAAGTAGCAGCAGTTCTTCACTTGGAAATATTATCTCCGCGGTCTGCACTGCCCTCTTCATAGGACTGCTAACCAGGAAAATATCTTCTCCTGCCACTTGTCTTATATGAGACGCGGCATCCTCAACTAAACTTATCCCTTCCTCACTTAAAGGAATATCCGTCCTTGAACCAATATATCTTTTCTCAAAATTTGCTTCCGTCTTCCCATGTCTCAAGATAAGTACTTTTTTATATCTATTAACCATCTGCTCCATAGAAACCTCTATAATCCACAATTACTAAATACCCAAAGAAGTACCGCCATCAAAAGGAACATATCACTTTCAAAGCAGGTAATGAAGTAACCGGCAGTATCACCTGTAACTCCACCAAATTCCTTCTCAGTCTTCTTTTTATATAGCAGTACCAACAGTCCTCCCACAACCGTCATCATAATTCCAAGCCTGTAATCACTATAGATTATGGCGCCAATTCCCAGAAGAAGCTGTAGTGCCAAAAAAACAGGAATAGATTTTCCTGATTCTTTTGTCTCGCTATATAACATTCCACTTTTTCTGGCCTTTGGAAAAGCCATAGAAGTAATTCCTGAAAGACATCTGGCATTCCAGAATATAAGGGCCAGAACCATAAGACTTCTATAATTTCCGTATAGCAAGATCATGCATATCGAAACCAAGGAGATAAGTATTCTACAGATAATTCCGATTATGGCAAAGGAGCCCACATTAGGATCCTTTAATATTTCCAGTTTCTTCTCTCTATCTGCATAGGAGCTTAATGCATCCTTCACATCCATATATCCATCCAAATGAAATCCCCCGGTTATCAGGATTGGTATCAGCAGGATAGATGTTCCCACAGCCCAAAAGGGTAGATTAAACGAATAATAAATATACCCCACTCCATATGTAATTAATCCGATAACCGCTCCAATCCAAGGGAAAAATATAAGACACTTAGACATGTCATCCTCTTCCCACTTGAAATGGGGCATTGGTATTCTGGAAAACATGCTGAAAGAAACAGCAATCCATCTTAATATTTTCATAATTCTATAACTCTTTATCTATTTTATCTCTATAACCCTATCCGCAATTTCCTTAATCTTCTCATTAGTTCTATCTAAATATTTAATATACTTCAGTGTCTCCTCAGAATAATCTTCCTTCGCTTCATACACTGAACTCACTATGATAAGCTGAGAAACAGAATCCGCCAGACACTTTATATCCTGTACTATCTCCTGGGCAAAATGCTCCTCATCCAGATCAACTTTTTCCGAATCATCATACATTTTATTTCCCACCAGATTGGAAATGCATTCTAGAAGCACCACCGTATTCTCCGGTTCTTTGATAAGCGGAATTACTTTCGTTATGGAATCAGGAATCTCCAGGGTTTCAAATCCCTTTCCTTCTCTTTGCTTTCTATGCTTTATAACTCTTCGTTCACCATCCTCATCCATAACCTTCATGGTCGCGATATAAAGCCTATGAAGAGAGCCCAGCGACATCGCCAGTTCTTCTGCCTTCTCAGATTTTCCTGTATTCGATTTTCCAACAAAAAAATATATCATATCTTTATTCTACTTTTATCTTGTCATATCTTTTATATTGTCATATCTTTCATATTGCTCAATATCTGAATCTGCAAATGCAGTTCCACTACGATATAACTCAAATACCATATCCAAAAGAGGAAATAACATAACAGCTCCAGTCCCCTCACCAAGTGCCATAGAGCCATCTATAACAGGTTTTAACCCAAGATGCGAAAGAGCCCTCATACAACCTGTCTCCCGTCCTTTATGGGATGCGATCATATATTTTCTTACTCCAGGGCAGATTCTTTCCGCTGTAAGTGCTGAGACTGCCGATATAAATCCATCAATCACTACTGGCAAATGGTATAAGCCACATCCAATGAAGAAACCTGTAAGTCCTGCTATATCAAATCCACCTACACTTTGTAGAGCCTTAAATGCCATTTCCCTGGATGGATCACTTACCTGATCAAAGCCATGGAGTTTAAGTGTATCACGAATCACTTTCTTCTTATGTTCCAAAGCCTCATCCGGAAGTCCTGCTCCTCTGCCTGTTATGTCATCAGGATTCTCACCGGTTAGAGCTGCATAAAGCGCAGTGGAGGTAGTTGTATTTCCTATTCCCATCTCCCCAGTTGCCGCAATATGAAATCCTTTCTCCTTACACATTTGAGCAACTTCTATTCCTGTCTCGATAGCCTTAAGACAGTCTTCTTCAGACATGGCAGCCTCTTTCAATATGTCCCCAGTTATACGCTGAACTTTTCTCGGAAGAACCCCGGCAGGAGTTTCGTCAGAATCCACCCCCATATCTACGGGAATGATTTCGAGAGGATAATTCTTAGTCATCCTTCCTACTGAACTTGCATTTTTTCCCATGAGAGATGCCACCATATAGGTAACTTCCTTTCCCGTCTGAGAAACTCCTTCCTGAACCACACCATTATCTGCACAGAATATAACTAAAACCTTCTTGGATATATCATAAGTCTGATCAAGTCCCACAATACCTCCAATCTTACAGAGGATTTCCTCAAAATCCCCCAGCCCATCCAGCGGCTTTGCCAAGGCATCCCAGTTTTTCTTTACCATGTCATACACAGTTTGATTCAGGTCATCTATTTTAATTCTATATAAATCTTGTTTTTTCATATTATTTTTATATATTATTTCGATATTTTTTTAATATAGCCCTCAGTAAATCTAGCCTAATATTTCATATATCTTATCCATATCAAGCGCCTCACGAAGTTCCTTCGCCAGGAGTTCATACTGAGAATCTTTATATTCCTTATATCCAACTATAGTAGATGTATCAATCGATACACCTTTTCGCTTAGCAAGTATTTCCACAAACCGGGACAGCACTTCCTTGGTATCAAAAAATCCATGAATATATGTTCCGAAAACATTTTCCTTATAATATCCGGTTCCTTTAGAAGTGAATTCCTTAGCATCTCCCGATACAGTTGTTTCCCCCATATGTATCTCGTAACCCTCCAGTGGACAGTCTGCCATATCCTTCAGAATTCCTTCGGATGTTACAACTGAGCCACTAAAAAGCACCTGTTTTTTCTCAGTTCCTAAAGCTGTTTCCACCGGAAGAAATCCAAGGCCTTCTTCCTGTCCACCACTCTCAACTGCTTCTTCATCCCTGATACTTCTTCCAAGAATCTGAAAACCTCCACAGATTCCAAAGATAAGAGTTCCATTTTCTTTCTGCTGAAGGAGCATTTTATCTAATCCCACTTCCTTAATCCACCTAATATCATGGATAGTATTCTTACTTCCTGGAATCAGGATTAGATCAGGGTTCCCCAGCTCCTCGGCGCTATTTACAAATCTTACAGACACCGATGGCACCTCTCTAAATGGATATATATCCGTAAAGTTAGAGATGAAAGGCAGCCTGATTACAGCAATATCCAGTTTTGCATCCTCTTTTATACCGGTATTAAGAAGTGTCTCTGCTAGAGAATCTTCATCATCTATATCAAGATTCATAAATGGTACAACTCCAAGAACTGAAGTCTTCCCTCTATCTTCTAGTATCTTCACACCATCATCAAAAAGAGATTTATCGCCGCGGAATTTATTTACAATAACCCCTTTCACTTTTTCTCTTTCTGAAGGTTCTAAAAGATCCAGAGTTCCTATAACCTGAGCAAAGATTCCGCCTCTATCAATATCACCTACCAATATTACTGATGCGTCCAGAAGTTCAGCCACTCCCATATTTACAATGTCATCTTTTTTAAGATTCATTTCCACTGGAGAGCCTGCCCCCTCCACCACAATAATATCAGCGTTCTGGGCAAGATGATCAAAAGCCTCTTTTATATCCGGAAGAAAATCCTTCTTTCTTCCGAAGTATTCTCTTGCACTCATATTTCCAATGGACCTGCCACGGACTATAACCTGCGAACCAGACTTGCTGGTAGGCTTCAAAAGAATTGGATTCATCCAAACCTGCGGCTCAACTCTGCAGCATTCCGCCTGCATAACTTGAGCTCTACCCATTTCCTCACCAGTCTCAGTCACATAAGAATTAAGCGCCATATTCTGAGACTTAAATGGTGCAACCCGGTAGCCATCATTAGCAAATATTCTGCATAATCCTGCAGCTATTAAGGTTTTACCTGCATTTGACATGGTACCCTGAACCATAATAATCTTTGGAGATTTGGGAGATTTTGGAGATTTTGGAGATTTTTCAGATTTTTCTCTCTTATTAAATGCTTGTTCAGCCCCCTCCTGTTTTCCAGCTTCTTGTTCAGAAAACCAGGGTTCAAATCCAAGTTCAGATATATCCAGTCCTTCGATTCCATAAAGCTTTCTAACGAACCCCTCTCTAAATATTTCCTCAGGAGTTCCAATTCCCAGCACCTGTCCTTCCCCAAGAGCAACCACTGTATCAGAAATACGCATAGCAATCTCAAGTTCATGAAGAGACATGATGACCGCAACATTACTCTGCTTTGCAAAGTCTTTAATCTGATGTAATATTTCAACTTTATACTTTATATCAAGATAAGAAGTTGGTTCATCTAAGATTAGTATCTCCGGCTCCTGACAGATAGCCTTAGCCAGAAGAACTCTCTGTCTTTGTCCATCACTTAAAGTCATAAAATCTTTTTCTGCCAAATCTAAAGTATTAGTTAACTCCATAGCACTAATAACAGCTTTTTTATCTTTGTCTGACAGAATCCCCATATATCCAGAATAAGGATACCTTCCTGTTTCAACTATTTCCCGACAGGTCATAAGTTCAGGTCTTATTCTCTCCGTCATAACCATGGACATTTTCTTAGCCATATCTTTAGTGGATAGATCTTCCATATTTTTATCGCCAATATAGACCACTCCTCCCTTATGGGAAAGCTGCCCCGTAAGAGTTTTAAGAAGAGTAGATTTACCACTTCCATTTGGACCTATCAAAGTCACTATCTCCCCTGGAGTAACATTTAGACTGATCTTATCTATCAACTTCTTGCTATATCCTATGGCCAGGTTTTCACTTCTAAGTATCTCCATCAATCCACCTCGCCTGCTTTCTTTCTTTTCAACATCATAACTATAACTACAGGCACTAAGAAAAATGCTGTTACAGAACTAATACTGACTTCCGTTGGAGCAAATACCGTTCTTGCTATTCCATCGCAGAAAAGGGTTATGGCCGCTCCTCCAAGGAAGCTTGCCGGAATCATCACATATGGAGAAGAAGTTTTACTAAGGGATTTAACCAGATGCGGAATAGCTATTCCCACAAATGAGATTGGTCCCGCAAAAGCTGTAACCGTAGCCGCCAGAAGACTTGAAGCAAGTATCAAAGCTACACGAAGCCCCTTTACATTTACTCCAATATTTGTAGCATAGGCTTCCCCTAATCGATAGGCGCCTATTGGCTTTGATAGGAAGAAAACCGCCACTGTACATACCAGAACAACCACGAACATAATCTTTACATCTTTAGCATTCACTCCGGAAAAGCTACCCATGGACCAATTATGAAGATTTACAATATTTGAATCATCTGCAAATGTAACTACAAAATCAGTGATTGCAGAACAGATATATCCAATAAGTATTCCGCAGACCACCAGTATACTTGGATTTTTAACCTTTAAAGAAATTAGCAGCACAAAACTCATGGCTACAAGTGCTCCCAAAAATGCTGAGCATATCATACCAAGACTTGAAATATGAACTCCTCTGGATAGAAGAAAGATAAGAAATATAGCAACCGAAAGTTTCGCGCCAGATGAAATTCCCAGTACAAATGGACCAACTATGGGATTAGAAAAGAATGTCTGTAGCAAATATCCCGAAAGCCCCAGTGCCCCACCTAAAATCAGTGCAGCAAGAATTCTTGGGATACGAATCTCCCATAAAACCACATAGTTTAAATCCTGATCTTTTAAAGCATCATTTTCACCAGAAAAAAGAGTGCTAAAAACATCTTTGGGCGATATAACAACACTTCCTATGCATAGATTGAGAACCACTAGCAACAGAAGCAGTATCGTTATTATTCCAAATGAAATTAGTACTCTTTTCTTACTCATAATTATTCTTATTAATCCAACTTATTTAGATAAGTAAGAGGATCATCTCCTCCTGTAAATACAGTATTCAGGTCCTCTATAAAATCACCCATTCCTGTAGTTTTCTGGAAGAAATCAGCCTCTGTTGAGTAGACATTTCCTTCCTTGACTGCTTTAAAATCTTTGAAAAGTTCGTTCTTCTCAGTAAAATCATTCAGGGACTTAAGTTCTCCCCCTATAGTACTATTATATATTATAATGTCCGCATCCTTGGCCGCCACATAAAAATCTTCAGCTTGAACATTTACAGAAGACTTCATGGTTTCATTATCCGAATCAGATACTGCTTCACCAGGGAAAATGTAATCTCCACCTGAAAGTTCTATCATCTCTGTAATATAGTCTCCAGGGACCCTGACATTTACGGCCCCACTGGCTGTAACATAAAAGAATACTACCTTTAGATTTTGTAGATTTTGTGGATTTTGTGAGGTTTGTGGATCTTGTAGATCTGTCTCATCCTTTTTTAATATCGGTTCCACCGCTGCCAGCTGCTCATTATAATATGTTTCAGCCTCTTCTTCCTTATCATAAAGAATGCCATAAAGCTTTATCCATTCAAGCCTTCCCAGAGGATGACTTTCATAGCTGGACATTTCCACCAAAACCGGAATACCAAGGTCCTCAAGTTTTTCCTTAACCTCCGGATTATGATAAATCATTGTATTCTCAATAGCCAGATTACAACCTTCCGAAAGAATCAACTCATAATCTGGTGCCCGGTACTTTCCAGCATACAGTATCTCACCTTTTTCCATGGCATCTGCAGCCTCAGAAATGTACCACTCGTCGGATTCCAGTCCAGAGAGTCTTATATTCTCCATGGTATCCAACTCTTGAATAAAATCCATAACCGAAGTTGAAACCAGATATGTTTTATCTAAAGGTTTTCTAAGTATTACCGCCTCACCGGATGTAATCTCTGGTTCCTTAGCTCCTTCATCCAGCACAATATAATTACCTGAATTCTTTATCTGAACCAGTTTAAAGTCTTTATAATCTATAATACGGAAACACTCTGCATAGGAAAGTTTCTCCTCCCCAAGAGGCTCCTGATCCTTAATCTCAACAGGATCAAAATTCCTGGACTCAGAAACTTTTATATCTTTATTCTCCGTCTCCTCAACATCAGCTTTATCTACCTCGTTAGAAGATATACTCGCATCTCCCTCGGTTCCAATCCCATTTCCTGGTATCTCTTCTAACCAAGTGATAACATACTCAATCTCATGAGGTTTACTCATGGCTGTAGTATCACCAATAACCTTTAAAGGCTCATCCAGATTCTTAATCTTTACATGAAAAGTTGAAGGCCCTCCCTCATTTTCATTATCATAACGAACATCATCTACGATCATATAATCATAGTTTTTACTGCTCCAGATAAAACAAGCAGTGATATCTGAGCCATCAAATGTTACTTCAACCGGCGACTCAATATATGCCTTTCCAGAACCACCCTCAAAGGATATTGAATAATACCTTGGCCCTTCTTCCTCATTTTCAGAGGAAGCCTCTCCCTCAGTACCCAAATCTGTAGCTAAAGAAGAGTTTTCCTCTAAATCTGAAGAATCGATCTCCTGCTTTCCGCAGGAGACCGTAAATAGCATAGTAGCCAAAAGTAAAACCAGAACTATATTAAATTTTAGTCCTCTTTTTATCTTCATGTTTATTGCCTATTCTTCTACTAAAGATACTGATACCTTATGATCATACCAAACACCTTTTTCTCCGATAAGAGCAAGATCAAACTCTTTATCAAGGTAAGGTACTGGAACATCATATCCGTGAACCTCTTCAGTTGTTCCATCAGAATAAGTAACTGTATCTGTTGTAGGCTGAAGTAATTCTGCACCATCCTTCTGAGCATCATCTGCAAGTCCAGGGAACAGATTCACAATTTTCTTAGAAACAAGACTGATATGAATAGTCATCTCTCCATCTTTAACTGTTAATTTTCCCTTTCCATCACAAGCCTCATTCACCTTAAACATAGAGCTGTCTGTATTGAAATATACATCATACTCACCATCAGCAAGTTCTTCACTTGATGTCTCTTTCTTCTCACCACTTGAAGTTACTTCCATTCCAGCTTCATTTATAGCAGCCTCAACATGAGCTACATAAAGCTTCTTTACTGCATCTATTCTTCCGAGTCCTTCAATCTGACAGTCAACTGAGTCAAATGAACCATCAGCCTCGAACATATTCTTCCAAGAGTCTTCTTCATCACCAGCCATATCGTTGTTAGCATGATCACCAGCAACAACCATTAATGGACGAAGAATTACCTTTTTATATCCAGCTGTCTTTACAGCTTCAATAATATTTTCACAAGAAGTCTCTTCAGGTTCACCCTCAACAGTACCAACGAATACATTTTTATATCCCAGATTTTCCATCTGTGTAGCCATCTGTGAATAGCTAACCTTTGCAGTATGTGCTGTTCCATGACCCATGAATACAAATGCTGTTCCATCAGCTTCTGCTGCATCAAGAGAATCAAAACCTGCTCCCTCAACAGCCTCACTAACTACAGCTTCTGCTACAGTCTTCTTATCTTCATTGATAACTGTAGCATCCTCGCCAACTTCACCAAGAAGTGGTTCTGCTACTTTTACGCTTTCAAACTTATCTTCATAGTCAGCAAGTGCCTCTGTAAGTTCATCATACTCTGCACCATGCATAAGATGTGTAGGCTGAACCAATAGATTCTTTACACCATTATCAACTGCACGATCAAGAGCCTGCTTTACATTATCGATTTTCTCTCCATCTCTTGAAAGGACATGATTTATAATAATCTGAGCAGTAAAAGCTCTTCTTACAGACCAATCAGGATAAGCCTCTTCAATCGCAGCTTCTACTCCACCAATATCCATTGAACGGCTATCGTTAAATGATGTTCCAAAGCTCACAACAAGGATTTCATTTTCGCCAATATCATCAGCGTTTCGTGGATTATCCTTAGATGCATCTCCTGTGTCTCTACCAAAGTAATCTGGATCAGCATTTTCTCCTTCAACCATTTCCTTTTCTTCGTCAGTAAGTGCATCCCAACTTGCCTTTGCCTTCTTGCAAAGCTCCTCTGTGTCTTCACTCCACTCTTGAACATAGATAGCATCAATAAGTGAAGCACATTCAGCCACCTTTTCTTCTGAAGATTTTTCATCAGTATCTGTGTCTGACGCTTCTTCAGCTATCTCTTCTGTGGTTTCAACTTCTGTAGTTACTGCTTCTGTAACATCAGTAGTTTCAGTCTCCTTACCACAGCCAGCAAGCATAGATAGCATAAGGCTCGCTGTTAATACGACAATTAATTTCTTTCTCATTAATTTTTCCTCCTAAATGCTCTGTAACTATTCAGTAGATGCTCAGCAAGGTTGGGATATATAGAGATAAAATCTCTTAGAATGCAAGCATTCACGATATTTTATCTCTATATCCCACCTACTGAACAGTTACATTGTTTTATATAAAAAAATTACTCATTCTATAAAGAACGAGTAATTAATTTATCAAATATAAAAAAGCACACGAAAAAAGAGGACTTATCATCCTTCAATAACGTACAGCCAATTACTCGTGACTTGAAAATGCTGAGATAAATCTCTTCTTAAAATTTTGACTTCAAAACCTAAAATAGAATCTAATCTCTAACATTTTCTGTACAGAAATATCGGCAGGTTTCCTGGCTTTCAGATCATCACTTACTATCTATCTTCCCAGTTACCCAGTGACTCATTCGATAGTTCGCTCCCTGAATACAGTGACGAGTTCGCACAGGTCTTTCACCTGTTTCCCTTTTACCCATCATTTATAGATACTATAGAAGTTGCTATAAAAATCCTATAAAATCCGGCACCGCATTTCTTTATTAAATTTATTTATTCAAATCCGGAATCAGATTATAGTAATCCTGTTCCCGGATTTAAATCGAACAAATTATAGCACAATCATTTTATTTCGTACATACTTAGATCAATAGCCCTACAGACAATATATTCTCAAAGGTTGAAGAAACACCTAGTAAGATTCTCTTCGAAACATCGAACCTAGTTATCGGATATGACGAACCACTCTCATCTCCACTTAACATTTCCATGGAAACTAAAAAAATATGAGCTTCAGCCCAAGCGGGTTGAAGCTCTTTCTTTTATTCTTTGTATGCCTTTATTCTTCGTATTGCTTTATTCTTCGTATGGTCTTACTCTAAGTGTAACACCCAGGTCGTCGCAGATTTTCTGGCACATAGCTATCTTCTCTTCTGGCATAACCTTTTCTACAACGGTCATTACTACATTTGGAACATAACTCTTGGCAAGTACTGCAAACTCCTTAAGTGCATCGTAGGATTCCAAACCAAAGCGCGAACGAGTCAGCTCAAGAAATTCTTCAGCATTAGGTGCATTTAAGGATATAGATATTGTATCTACCCTGCCCTTTAATTCTGGAGTAACATCACGCCCGTAAATCAGATTAGCTAGTCCGATGGTATTAACTCTAACCTTTAGATTTGGATATTTCTCTTTTAGCGAATCGATCACTGTACATACATCCTCCAGGCGTTCCAGAGGTTCTCCATATCCACAGAATACTAATTCATTTATAACGCTGAGATCATATTCAGCAAATAGACTCAGCACGCTCTCCACATCAGGCTCACCTTCTTTAAGCCAGAGTGTACTGTCCTCTCTCAGATCCTTTATATGACGAAGGCAGAACACGCAGTTACAGGGGCACTTATTGGTCATATTTACATATATATTTTTCCCAGTTAAATCGCCACTTTTTGAGATGTCACAGTAGCCTTCATTTCCTACTTTTCCAGTTACAGTATATAATATCATTTCTAAGCCTCCATCAGATCTTTCATATACATTTCGAAGCAGAGTCCCCAATGAGAAGGAACATTATTGTCCTGACAATACTTTATGCACTTCGTTGCAAACTCTGCAG